>JAJQEC010000114.1 GCA_021201815.1 Candidatus Azobacteroides sp.
AAACAAATTTGATTATTTACATAGTATCTTCTTCGAGGGGAGAGTTGTCTGGTATCTCACCAACTATTCCCTTCGGAGAAGGGAAGTACCTTTTGACTTCGTCAAAAGGGGTAGGGTTGGACACAGGTTAATAATCCAATTTTGAAAACCCTCTCCTCAAGCTACAGAATAAGTTTAAAATCTGATTTGTTTGCCTGATTTTAAGCTTATTTATCCAACAAAACGCCAGGAATTTATTACTTTCGCTTTTTGATATAAAATACTTGCCAATGAACTTTCGTTATAAAAATTTATTCTTTGATCTGGATGATACGTTATGGGATATTCATACCAATGGAAGAGAAGCCATGCTTGAAACTTTTCAGGAATACAAGCTGGCTGATTATTTCCCTTCTTTTGATTCCTTCTATGATATTTATATGGAATACAATGTCGAATTATGGGGAAAATACCGGAACAACGAGATAAAGAAAAACGAACTTGTCCTGCAACGTTTCTTATTACCCCTGCAGCAAGGAGGAATAGATGATGAAGCCTTCGCCTTAAGAATGAACGATGACTTTCTGGAAGCTACTACTACCAAAACAGCTTTAATTCCACATGCAAAGGAAATACTGGACCATCTGAAACCCTTTTACCGGATGTTTATTATCTCAAATGGATTTTCTGAGGTCCAGTATAAGAAAATCAGAAATTCCGGACTGGAAGTTTATTTCGAAAAAATCATTCTTTCCGAAGATGTTCGGGCCAATAAGCCCAGTCCTGTTATTTTCGATCATGCGCTGAAGATGACAAATTCCCGGAGAAACGAATCTATCATGATCGGAGACAGTTGGGAAGCAGATATTATCGGTGCTCATGATAGCGGCATAGACCAGATCTTTTTTAATAAAGAAGATAAGCAGGAGATGGAATTCCTGCCTACCTATTGCATTACTTCCCTCAAGGAAATAAAAAATATTCTATGACCCTGAGAAATAAATATTTGTAAAATGAATTTCTCGCTTAATTATCAACTCTTAGTTAAAAAACAGCAGTTTGTCTTTATCAATTGACATTACCCGTTCTCCAAGAAGAGTGGCGGAAGAAGCGTCTTTGATTCTCACCTGAATATACTCCCCGATCCGGCTGTTTGCTTTATCGAAAACAACAACTTTATTCTGGGAAGTACGGCCGAACATTCTTTCTTTGGAACGTTTTGAATACCCTTCCACTAATACCTCAAATGTCTTTCCGATATCTTTCCGGTTACTTTCCGAAGACAATTGGTTCTGTAAATCTATAATCTCCTGAAGCCGCTTTACTTTTATTTCCTCAGGAATATCATCAGGTAGATTTTTAGAAGCATAGGTTCCGGGACGTTCCGAATATTTAAACATGAACGCACTATCAAAGCCAACTTCACGCATCAAAGATAATGTTTCCCGGTGATCTTCTTCGGTTTCGGAATGAAAACCGGCAAAGACATCCGTAGATATACCACAATCAGGAATATATTTCCGGATGGCTGCAATCCGGTCCAGATACCATTCACGGGTATACCGACGATTCATCAGCTTTAGTATTTTAGAACTCCCTGACTGGACAGGTAAGTGAATATGATTACAAATATTGGGATGCATAGCCACTGCCCGAATAATCTCGTCCGACATATCTTTGGGATGGGAAGTGGAAAAGCGTATCCGCATTTCGGGAGCAGCGTTTGCTACCATTTTCAGTAAGTCAGCAAAACCGATGGCCGTTCCATCTTTTTCAAAACAGTATGAATTTACATTCTGCCCAAGCAGTGTTACTTCTTTAAACCCTTTTTTCTGAAGATCCTTTAACTCATTCAGGATACTTTCCGGTTCCCGGCTACGTTCTCGTCCCCGTGTGTAAGGGACAATGCAATAAGAACAGAAATTATTACAACCTCTCATGATAGAGATAAAGCCGGAAATTCTGTTTCCTGCTACCCGGGTGGGAATTACATCTTTATAAGTTTCCGTCACAGACAGATCTACATTAATTGCTTTCTCCCTCTGCTCAACAGCTCCTACCAGATTAGGTAGATCCAGATAAGCATCCGGTCCTACCACCAAGTCTGCCCGGTAATTATGAATAAGATCTTCCTTCACACGTTCGGCCATACAGCCAAGGACACCTACAATAAGTTGTTTTTTCTTTTTCCGTAATGTGTTAAAAAACTGTAACCGGTTTAGTACCTTCTGTTCTGCATTTTCACGGATAGAACACGTATTGACAAATACGGCATCAGCTTCTTCCAGTGCCTCCGTAAGCTCATAACCGGCCATTTGCATGACTGAAGCGACTACTTCACTGTCTGCAACATTCATCTGACATCCATACGTTTCTATAAACAACTTTTTTGTTCCTTCCTCAGTTACGGATTTAAAGTCCGCTCCCGATTTTTCGTTCATTTTCTTTCTTTTTAAGTGGTAAATAATTAAATTTGATGCAAAATTACAAAAAAGGCATGGAAAATTTAGGAGATTATTTATATTTGATACTTATTGGCATAGCAGTTATTGCCTCTTTCATCAAACCCAAAAAGAAGGCATCGCCTTCGGCACCTTCCAACCCGATGCAGACAGAAGAGCGGGAACAACAGCAAATACCAGCTTATAATACGGGCAAAACACCTCCGCCAATACCAGAGAGAAAACCAAAAACCTGGCAGGAATTACTTCAATCATTAAATGAAGCCCAACCGGCCCAACAAAGATCAACGTCTGTTTCGCAAAAGAGAGAGACAAAAGGCTTGACAAGTTCTCATTTTTCTGCGGAAAACAGGAAAGGAAAAAGAGCGTCAACGATTTCTTCAATCACAGAAAGAATACAAAGATTCTCTGACCATGACCAGTTATTGGGGCAAACCGAATCTTCCATTGATATTGATTTCAGTAACATCGATGAAATCAAAAAAGGAATTATTTATGCGGAAATTTTCAACCGGAAATATTAATTAATTGGAAGAATCAAGAGCGGGTTTGTGACTTCTTCTCCCTTAGTCCTGATTCTTAATTTTCGGATCTATCATTCTACAATCATCCGGTTATCGATCAACTTTTGATTGTATTGCTGACGGAAGGCTTTAAATTTTGACTCCAGTTTTTCTACGATTTCCGGATTCTTGTCTTTTATTTCATTCTTTAGTAAAAGGTCTTCATCATAATTATACAGACCTATCACATGGTCTTCTTCGGTAACTTGTAACACATAGTTATTCTCATATATCTGATAGAAACCGTTATAGTTAATGGCAAAACGCTCAATAGAATCATTCAGAGCATTTGACCCGAAAGCAAAAAAAGGCTTATCATAGTTCAGGTAGCTTAATACCGTAGGCATAATATCAATTTGCTGGGTAACCTGTGCCTCCACTACTTCCGGCTGCAACACACCGGTAGGATCAAAATAAATAATCGGAATAAGGAAAGGTCCGATGCTGGTTTTACTTTTTTCATAAGAAACCTGATTAGGATGATCTGCCGTAATGACAAACAAGGTATTTTTATACCAGGGCATCTTAGAAACTGCGTCAAAGAAATTCCGGAGCGCCATATCCGTATAACCTACTGTCTGGTGAATCTGCTGGTCTCCCTTATCGAATTTACCTTCGTATTCCTTGGGAATGGCAAACGGATGGTGAGAAGTTGCCGTAAAAACAGCTCCGAAAAACGGTTCCGGTTTTTCATTTAGTACCCTTGCCATAAATTGCAGGAAAGGTTCATCCCAGATAGCCCACATTCCGTCAAAGTCCGCATCGTTATTATATTCTGTCTTCCCATAATAATGCGAGAAGCCTGACATACGGGCAAAAGAATCGAATCCCATGGAACCATTCGGTGCTCCATGAAAAAAAGAAGTATCATATCCTTTTTCCTTCAACAGAGCAGCTAATCCTTTAATAGAATTATTCGCATACACCGATAATACATACGGATCCGGAAAGGAGGGAATACTGGCCAATACCGATGGCATAGCATCAATCGATTTGAGCCCGTTTCCAAAAGAATGTTTAAAAGTATAACAATGAGTAAGAAGGGAATCCAGAAAAGGCGTATATCCCTTGTAATTCCCATTATCCAGGTCTTTATTGAAAAAGCTGATGTATTCCTTGCTCAGGCTTTCCACAATAAGGATCACGACATTTTTATCTACAAAAGCGGTAGAATCATTTGTTACAGGATAATGTTCAGGAGTATAAATACGATCTAATTCTTCTTCGGTAAAATAATTCAGTCTTTTGTAATTGGACCGTTTCAACGTCCTATAAATGGAAAAAGGCGTATTCAGTACAATTCCTATTTCCGCCGGCTTATTTACATATACGGCAGCATTACTGATGGTGATGGGACGGGTACTATGCGCAAAACCGCCTCTTACTCCTCCGACAAATAAAATAATCCCAAGTGCCATAATTACTATGCTAATGATATAAAAGCCTGCATTATGGGCAATAATGGTAGGACGGACTTTGATAAGGTTATAACACCATATCATCAAAACAACAAATACAACAAATATTAAAAGCAAATACCAGAATTCAGCCAGAAATTCCCCCATCAAAGAGAAATTTCCTTTGTCATTAGCAAATTCCTGAAAAACCGACCAAGTTGTTCTTTTATTGGTAAAACGGAAGTAAGCAACATCGACCAGATTAAACGCCAGAACAATAGAATTGGTAATGCAAAAAATCCATTTCAGGACTTTCTGGTAACTGGCCTTATAACGAAAGCGAAAAGGCAACAGGTTTCCAAGAATAAACAGGGAATTGGTATACAGCACTGCAACCAGATCAAATTTTACTCCTCCTGCCATCAGATGCAGGAAATGAGAAAAAGTCATTTCAGGATACAAATCCATATTAAAAAGGAAGAATACGATTCGGCATAATGTAAATAGCACCATTATAAATATCAACCGGACCAGTAGTGCCATATAGATGTTTCCTAAAAAAACGCTTAACTTTCTTTCCTTCATTTTACTTTTCCAATTCAAAATTCATTCTACCCGCAAAGGTCGACATTTTTAAATAAAAAGGAAAGAAGGAAAAGTTAAAAGTAGAAAGTAAAAAATAAAAGGCTCATTTCCCTTTTACTTTTATCAGTATACCGGAACAATTCCGGTTGAAGCAGGCTCCTTTACCGATACGATGCTATCTACTACGTATTTGGAGTATCCCCGCCAGGGTAAAGAACGGTTGTATTCCTTGTAATGCAACTGAAGTTCCTTTCCGGTAAGGGATTCCATCTTTTCGGCCACTTCTTTACTGGCTACGGAAAACATAAAATCATTGGATTGTACTCCTTGTCCGGTTGCACTCGGACGGATGCCTACCTGAATAAGACGACCTTCATATGTCTTGAAAACATAGCCTTTATGAGTAAGGTAATTTAACTGTCCGTTCTTTAAACCGGTAGCTACAACGAAATAATACTGAAAATAAAAAATTCCCGCACCTATCAGAAGAAGAACGGCAAGAGAAATAAAAAGGTATTTTTTCCATGCCGGTCGCTTGCTAATTGTATCCATGTGTTAATAATGTATTTCTTACTTTAATGTGATATCATTTACAAAACACTCATTCATTGTGATTTGTTTTTAAAAAAATTAGAATTTGTTTGTAGTCGTTCCTCTAAAATCATTCTATATTTGTATGCTAAACTAAAAAAACGAATTTATTCACTTCTGATCCGATAAAGAGAATGAAAAGAAATCTGTTCCTGTTTTTCCTGACTTTTATTTTTACCCAACTATACGGGCAGATCAATGAACCTGTAAAATGGACGCAAAGCATTAAAAGTACGGATACCGATGAAGTTGAAATTACTTTCACGGCAAAAATTGATAAAGGATGGCATTTGTATGGTATCCGCCTTCCGGAAAACGGACCGGTTCCTACTACTTTTTCTTTTGATGAAACAAAGGGAGCGGAACTCATCGGTGGAATTATTTCCCGCAGCCGTTCGGTAAAGGAATTCGATCCTGTGTTCGAAATGGAGCTGGAATGGTATGCAAACAGTGCTGTTTTTGTTCAGAAAGCACGGGTCAAAGACAGGAAATCCTTTCAGGTAAACGGGAATATCCGTTTTATGGCCTGCAATGATATGCAATGCCTTTCCCCGACTGTCCATGACTTTAATTTTATGACAGGTAATCTTCCGGAAACAAAACCGACTTCATCCGTTCCGAAAGAAGAACCTGCAAAAGAAACGATCCCACCTCCGGCAGAAGAAAACATCTCTATTACTCCTTTTCCAATTGATACCATACCTATACAAGAAGAAACCGGAATAGCAGGTATTCCGGTTGCATATACCTCTGACTCTTTATTATGGCGACCTGTTATCAAAGAATTACAAAGTTACGGGGAACAGGAACTAGGCGCCGGAACTTCCTGGCTGATAATCTTTCTCATCGGATTCGGGGGCGGATTACTGGCTCTGCTTACACCCTGTGTCTGGCCTATCATTCCTATGACGGTCAGTTTTTTCCTGAAAAGAAATGAGCAAAAACACACATCCGTAAAAGAAAGTCTTATATACGGATTATCCATTATTGTTATTTACCTAACGTTGGGACTGGCAATCACAGCGGCTTTCGGAGCAAGTGCGTTAAATGACCTCTCTACCAATGCAATTTTTAATCTGTTATTTTTTCTATTGCTCGTTATATTCGCTGTTTCTTTCTTCGGAGCTTTTGAACTTACCCTGCCTGCCAGTTGGACAAATAAAATGAATAAAAAAGCAGACGAGACAATCGGGCTGGTAAGTATTTTCTTTATGGCGTTTACCCTTGTACTGGTTTCTTTCTCCTGCACAGGTCCGATCATCGGAACCCTGCTTGTACAGGCAGCTACAATGAGCTCTATCAAAGGACCTGCTGTGGGAATGTTCGGATTCTCCCTGGCTCTGGCTATTCCGTTCACCCTTTTTGCCCTCTTTCCTTCCTGGCTGAAAAAACTTCCGAAGTCCGGTGGATGGCTTAACTCGGTAAAAGTAGTCCTCGGATTCCTGGAACTGGCGCTGGCACTGAAATTTTTGTCCGTAGCAGATCTGGCTTACCATTGGCATATTCTGGACCGGGAAACATTTCTGGCACTCTGGATTGTTATTTTCTCTTTGCTTGGATTTTATTTATTAGGAAAAATCCGCTTTCCCCATGATAGTGAAACAAAGCATGTCTCTATTCCCGGTTTCTTCCTGGCACTTATATCGCTTGCTTTTGCCGTTTATCTGATCCCCGGATTATGGGGAGCCCCGCTAAAATCGACAAGTGCTTTTCTGCCTCCTCTCACTACACAGGATTTTAATTTGTACGATAATGCGGTCCATGCTCAGTTTGATGATTATGAATCCGGCATGGAATATGCAAGAAGAATCGGGAAACCGGTTGTGATTGACTTTTCCGGATATGGTTGTGTGAATTGCCGGAAAATGGAAACAGCCGTCTGGATAGATCCGAGGGTAAAAAACCTGCTTGAAAAAGAATATGTATTGATTACATTATTTGTTGATGATAAAGCGGCTTTACCTGAACCTATCACTGTAAATGACGGTGGAAAACAACGCACCATCAAAACAGTAGGTGATAAATGGTCTTATCTCCAGCGACATAAGTTCGGAGCAAATGCTCAGCCGTTTTACGTCCTGCTGGACTACGAAGGAAATCCGTTAAGTAAATCCTACGGATTCAGTGAAAACATTTCTGATTTTATAAATTTTCTGCAGGGAGGATTGGAGAACGCCAGGAAGTAAAAGTCAAGAATCAGAACTTGAAAACCGGTTTTTAACAAAATAAACTAAATAGTCTTGGTTCTTGACTCTTGATTCTCACTTACATCAGCTTTTCTTCCTGCCATACGATTTATTTAGCATATCGTATTTGCGTTGCCTTGCTTTCCATCTTTCGGTAGCAAATTGCTGCATGTCTGTTACAATATCTTTTTCATCGATAATCTCGAAGCCGAGCAAAGTTTCAATCACATCTTCCATGGTCGCAATTCCTGCCATTCCGCCATATTCATCCAGAATCAAAGCAATGTGTTCCCTTTTCTCCAGCAATATCTCCCAGGCATTATACAGACTTGTGGTAGCAGCAAGCATTACAATATCCCTCTTAATATCTTTCAATCTCAGGTTGAATTGATCTTCTGCCAGTTTTTCAAATACCATCTGACGAAATACATACCCGGTAATATTATCTTTTCGTTCTTCATAAATAGGAATACGGGAAAAGTGCAGAAAATCTTTGTTCTTCAGAAATTCTTCCAATGTCATTTCTTCCTCTGCGGCTACCACCACTACCCGAGGTGTCATAATCTCCGAAACCTTTACACTTTTAAGTTTAATCAAATTCTGAATAATCTTATTTTCGTTTTCACCGAATATGCCTTCCTGGGTACCGATATCCGCAAGCAGAGAAATCTCCTCCCGACTGGTGGTATATTCAGCTCCTTTCTTAGACAAAAGTCTGGTCAGATAAGCAGAAACAATAACCAACGGATAGGTAATAAAAATCATACCTTTAATTATCCGGGAGACAAAACCGACCAGTTGTTTAAAATAATTCGCTCCGATTGTTTTAGGAATAATCTCTGTTAATATAAGTATCAGAATGGTCAGGATTGCGGAAACAATTCCGAAATAGGCTTCTCCCCACAATTGTATTGCCTGAGCCCCCACCCCGGCAGCTCCTACGGTATGGGCGACTGTGTTTAAAGAAAGAATGGCAGAAAGAGGTTTATCCACATTCTCTTTTAGCTTATACAATCTCTCCGCCCCTTTATCTCCTGCGGCTACCTTCACTTTCAGGTAAGCAATAGGAGTCGAAAGCAGGACCGCTTCCGCTATCGAACACAAAAACGAAGTAAATAAAGCAATAAATAAATATAAAAGGAGTAGCTTCATTGTTTTTATTCTAACAGTTACCTTTTATCCCCTACAAACAATCTCACAAAAGAGGAACAGATTCTTCGCTCAGCAATTCCTTTCCCTGTAAATGAAACAAATCCATTCCCCGGGGAATTAATCAAACAGAAAACAAGCACTAAAAGTTTATTCCTTTTACGGCAATGGGTTATTTTCCGCAAATAGTTTCAATCGTTCTTCCATCAACGCATACTGGTTTTCTTTAATGAAAGAAGTACAGGCCCGAAGACCTTCCTGTTGACTTCCTGTTGTAGAAAGGGAGATCGCACTGATCCCATAAAAAATAAGCTCTTTCATCAATTCACTTCCTGTCATGCCCGGATACCGGATGGTGAAATAAAATCCATCGCCGACTACCTCCTCCAGGTCTTTATCATATACAATTTCAAAGCCGTTGTTCAGGAAAATTTCTTTCAGGCGTTTTGCCCGGCGTGCATATTCCTCCACATCTGCCAGAAAATTAAACTCTCCGTCACAGGCCGCTTTCATCATGGCTGCTAACGCATACTGAGCCGAATGACTGGTACCGGAAGAAATCGCATATAACGCCCGGTGAATAAATACACTTCCGAAAGTTCCTATTCCATATCGTTCTTTCAAAAGCGGATAAGTACGATTGTATAACTTATCCGGAATAACTACCACACCAATCCGCTGTCCGGCATAACTGAACGCCTTTGAACCGGAAATAAGCAAGATATAATTATCCGTATAATTTGCTACGGAATGCTGAAAAGGAGCCCGGAAAGGTTTGCTCAGATCTTTCCTGAAATCCATGGCAAAATAAGCCAGGTCTTCCAGCACAATCGTATCGTAACGGGTAGCCAGTTCTCCTATAATCTGTAGTTCACTTTCATTCAGGCAGATCCATGCCGGATTATTAGGATTCGAGTAAATAACAGCGGCAATATTTCCCTGCTCCAGATGTCTTTGCAGCTCCGATTTTAGTTTATCTCCCCGGTAGTTATACACATCAAAAGCTACCGATTTGTATCCCAATACTCCGATCTGCATTTTCTGCACAGGAAACCCCGGATCTATAAACAGGATCGTATCTTTTCCCTTTTCACACTGGCCGCAAACCAGAAAAGAAGCAAACGTACCCTGCATAGAACCTACCACAGGCACACAACCCTGCGGAGAAACATCCACATTCATAAAAGCCTTTACGAAACGTGCAGACTGTTCTTTTAATTCAGGTAATCCATCGATCACAGGATAAATAGAAGCAACCCCTTTTTTCAGAGATTCTATCTCAGCCTCTACTCCTATAGCAGGTGCCGGTAATCCCGGAACTCCCATTTCCATATGCACAAATTCCGTACCGGTTAGCTGCTCTATTTCTCCGGAAATAGCAACAATTTCCCGAATGGTAGCTTTTCCGAAATCCGGAATATTATACTTCTCAATAACAGACCGGGCAATCTCCCGGCTAACAGGGGTATGATTCTTTTCCATTTTATTATGTAAAGAGTAAAAGAGAAAAAGTAAAAGAAAAGATCAGTTCACCGGATCTTTTTATTTTTACCTTTTACCTTATTTTTCATATATATTTTTCATCCGGTCATATAGTACCAACGCATTAAATATACATTCAGGAGAGGCTTTTTCCAGTGGTAGCGTTGCTTCTTTACCAAAATCCATACGTGTTCTGGCAGTAAAATGTCCGGGGATAAAATGTTCATCTCTGACAGCGGATTTTATAAAATAAGACATTCCCGGTTCATCGATTACATCATTCATATATTCGATGTATATCAATTCCCCTTCCTGAAAATAAGCGACAAGAATAGTTTTCAGGGAACCATCGTTCAATTCATCGGTTTCGGACAATTTTACAATTTTTTTATCCGCATCCCGCATAATGAAGTATTGCCGGGTTCTGTATTCTTCGGTTTCTTTCCTGGTATCAGTATATACGATTTGCCTGTCCAGGTCCGGTAATCTTTGAAAGACTGTAACAGAATCTCTTTCCCAGTCTTCATAAAAGGTAAGATTTTCTTTTCCTTCCGATTGAAAGACAAATTCTTCATCCGGATAATTTTCTACAAAAGAAGGATGTTTACTTTCTTTATCCTGTTTTTTACAGGAAATAAAAGGGAAGAGGAAAGCAAGACAAAAAATAAAAAATCCATTCCGGGTTTTCATACCTTAACTATTCAGGTTGAACAATTCTATTGCATTACGGGTGGTTATACGGTCAATTTCCTTTTCCGGCATCTCATAAACGTCAGCCAATGTCTTTACAATATAGGGCACATAAGCAGATTCATTTCTTTTCCCACGGTAAGGAACAGGGGTCAGGAAAGGAGAATCCGTTTCCGTTACCAAAAAGTCAACAGGAATATTTTTAAGTGTTTCCGGTAGGGTAGAATTTTTAAAAGTCACGACGCCTCCGATTCCCATTTTAAATGTTTTCAACTTCATGATCTCAACAGGTCCACTTCCACTAAACGCATGAAAAACACCTTTTAAGCCATCCGTACCGATGCGGTGTAAACTATCCATCACATGTTCAAAAGCTTTCCGGACATGAATTACCACAGGTAAACCCAGGTCTTTTGCCCACATAAGCTGTTCTTCAAAGGCAACCGTTTGTTCTTTCAGGAAAGTTTTATCCCAATAAAGATCCATTCCGATTTCACCCACAGCATAATAACGCCTTTCTTTCAGCAATTGTTCCATTTTTTTCAATTGCTGCACATAATCTTCTTTGACACTGGTTGGATGTAAACCCATCATAGAAAGGCAGTAGTCCGGATATTTTTCTTCCGTCCGATGCATTCTTTCAATGGAAGAGATGTCTATATTAGGCATCAATATTCTTTCAATTCCTGCTTTTTTCGCCCGTTTAATCACCAAGGGCAAATCCTCATCATAATCTTCCAGATAAAGATGCGAATGAGTATCAATCATATTTAAAAGGATATTTTATTTGCTTCCATATGGACAGCATGCTCCAGCATTTCTTCTCCTTCTTCTACGATTATTTTTTCCATGGATTCTTCTAAATGAAGCAAGTCTGCCTGCTCTTGGGCTTCTGCTAATGAAGCTGCCTGTTCCTCCTGTTTTTCCTTCTGAGCAGCAAGCCTCTCATTGCGGCGCAGATAATAAATCATTCCAAAGCTTTTGCATTTTTCCAGCCGCTGTTCCAAAGGAAGATGTGCATATTTAGCCTCAATCTGATTCCAGATATCCAGAATAATCCGGTCTCCGTCTTTCCTTAATTCGGCTACCCTTCTGAGGCTTTCCGCAGTGATTTCTTTCAATCTTTTCTGGATATTATGCGCTTCCTGAAAAACATCATAATGCACTTTCACTTTAGCAATAGTAGGAGTATAAATCGGACTTCCACCGTTACGAACCCGTTCCTGTTCTCCCTGAATAATCTTTGCACCCCATTCTTCCACTGCCATCCCGGAAGTCATTTCGGGGACAGAAAAATTATCAGGATTAAGACCATAGAACGTTTTGTATTCTTTTTTTATTTCTCCTCTTATCACACATAAGTTAAGAACCTGGATAAAATGAGAAATATATAGCTGAGCCGTTTTGAGAAGTACCTGAAAGCCCTGATTTTCTCTCGCCTGCCTGTTCAGGTTCTGTTTATAAATGTACTGCGCCTGACTGAAAGTTTCCAGAAAACTCCGGGCAGCTTCCAGGGAAGGATAACAAATAGTCAGATCATAAGGACTTTCGGCAAATCCTTTATTCACCGCTGCTTTCAACGAGCGGATCCTTGCTTCATCCGTATTGGGTAATCTTCTATAAGGCATAGTTATATACGTTTATAATATAAACAAATTATTACGATCTTCTCTCCATTAAGCTATCTGCCAGTAATTTCAATTCTTTTTTTCTTTCGGGCTCAATACTGAGCATGTCCAGGCAATGAATGGCAGCCTGATAGTACTCTTCCATTTTAAATTCACAATCTGCTTTTGCCTTTGTTTCATTATAAAGGAAAGTTACTTCTTTTATCTTTTCTTCTTTGTCACAGGCTTCCTGTGAAAGCCAGTATTCCAGTTTTTCTTTCTGTTGCCGGTTCGCATTTTCCAGTGCGGTGATCAACAAAAAAGTCTTTTTATTGCAAAGGATATCGCCACCTATATTCTTACCGAACACAGCAGGATCTCCATACACATCAAGCAAATCATCTTTTAACTGAAAAGCCAGTCCGATATTGATCCCAAAATCATATAAATAAGCGGTATCTTCCGGTGTCGCATCCCCAAGGATAGCTCCCATTTTCAGGGCACAACCCAGCAAGACTGCTGTTTTTAGCCGTATCATCTCCAGATACTCCGGTTTGGTAACATCCCTACGCGTTTCAAACTCCATATCATACTGCTGTCCCTTACATACTTCCATTGCCGTAACAGAAAACAGATTGAGAATATCAGGAAGAAGGTGCGAAGGGCATCTTGCGACAAGCTGATAAGCCATAATCAACATAGCATCCCCGGAAAGAATGGCCGTATTTTCATTCCAGACTTTGTATACTACCGGTTTTCCTCTTCTTACTTCCGCCCGATCCATGAGATCATCGTGCATTAACGTAAAATTATGAAATACCTCGATAGCCAAAGCCTGACAAACGGCTTTCTCCATGTTATCAGAAAACATATTGAAAGCCAGCAAAGTAAGTGCCGGACGAATCTTTTTCCCTCCTAAAGAAAGAATATATTCAATAGGCTCATACAACTTTTGCGGAGATTGATCAAATAAGATAATCTCTTTCTCTTTTTTTACTATGTAAGAAACTATATCAGGAAGATTCCAGTTATTATGCACAACTATTTGCTAATTTTAAGGATTATTTTTCAAAGATAGAGCGTTTTTTTAAAAGAAAAAAATATACAAAACAAAAGTAATACACTTTTCCCGATTTTGAACAAAAAATACTCTTTTTTATTAAAATGAGAATACCCGTCTCCGACAAACCGGATACGGGTATTCAGCAAAGAATAATAGAAGAATGAAAAATTATTAATTAGTTATAGGCTGCTTCTCCATGTTCATAAATGTCGAGACCCTCTTCTTCTACTCTTCTTTCTACACGGAGGCCCACTGTTTTATCAAGGATTTTGAATATAATAAATCCCATTCCGAATGCCCATATTCCTACTACAACCGCTCCGAAAAGCTGAGCAAGAAAGAATCCTGATCCGGCACCGTAAAATAAACCGTCCTCTGTGGCCAGTAATCCGGTCAGAATAGTACCCATAAATCCGCAAACACCATGTACGGACGAGGCTCCTACCGGATCATCAATTTTAAGGACTCTATCGATAAATTCAACTGCAAATATCATTAATACACCACAGATTAGTCCGATAAAGATTGCTCCTATAGGTGAAACCAGATCACAACCGGCTGTAATTCCGACCAAACCTGCTAAAACACCATTTAAAGTAAGAGACAACAATGGTTTCTTATATTTCATCCAGGCAGTGAATAAAGCCGCAAGCCCTCCGGCACATGCTGCCAGGTTGGTAGTCAGGAAAACATGGGAAATAGCTACCCTGTTCTCTTCACCTGATGCCGCCAGTTGAGAGCCCGGGTTGAAACCGAACCATCCGAACCACAGGATAAATACCCCTAATGCTGCCAAAGTAAGGTTATGTCCCGGAATGGCTTTGGATCTACCGTTTTTATCGTATTTACCAATACGGGGACCGAGTATCATAGCACCTGCCAGCGCAATCCATCCTCCCACGGAGTGTACAATGGTTGAACCTGCGAAATCATGGAAACCGATACCAAAAGTGTTCATCATAAAACTTCCCTCTTCTTCGTTCATTAAGAATCCACCACCCCAGGTCCAGTGTCCAGAAACCGGATATATAAATAAACTAATTAGAATAGTATAAATAATATATATCGGAAATTTTGTTCTTTCCGCCATCGCTCCCGATACAATAGTGGCGGCAGTAGCACAAAATACGGTTTGGAAAACCAGAAAACCCTCCACCGGAAGTTCGGACTCAAAGAAACTCACACTAAATAAGCTGGGAGCACCGATAAAGGAACCTTCCCCGAACATAAATCCAAATCCGAATCCGAAGAAAAGGAGAGAACCCAGTGTAAAATCCACGACATTCTTCATTAAAATATTTGCCGTATTCTTTGTACGGGTAAATCCGGCTTCCACCATGGCAAAACCGGGCTGCATAAAAAATACAAGCATGGCTGCCAGCAACATCCAGACCGTATCCAGAGAAAGTGCCAGATCCATAATATTATTAAAATCCGAAGCAGGTTCCAATGAACTTTCAATAATTGTAACACTTTCCTCCAAAACGGGCATCACCGGTTCGGGAAGACTATCCTGAGCCTGTATCCTTGATACAGAAAAAATTCCGACTATGGCAATCAAAGAAAAAAGAACTAACCTTGAATGCGTTGTTTTAAAATAGCTTTTCATCTGTCTAAAATTTTTATATTTCTTGAAATCAGATGGAATATAAGTCTGTTCACATTTTAAAAATGAGAGTTTCAGAGGTATATTTCATGTATCTATTGAATGTAAAAGGTAGAAAGTAAAAGATAAAAGAGATAAAAAGATTACCTATTACTTTTACCGGATTAATAAATGACTTATTTTATTCCGAATCATTAATAAATAAGGTAGCATCCCCTCTTTTACCGGTCCGTATACTGATAGCATCTTCTACCGGAGAAATAAAAATGCGCCCGTCTCCGATTTCCCCTGTTCTGGCGGAATCAGAAATAGCCTTTACAGCTTTTTCCACATTTTTATCCCGTACAATAATACTGAGGGAGATGCGCTCGATAGAACTCGTATCATAAATGACTCCCCTGTAAATCCTTTCCTGCCGGTCCTTACCAATCCCTCTTACTTCCGAGTAAGAGAACCATTCGATATCCGCAGCAATCAGTGCGTCTTTCACATCATCGAATTTGGTTTTGCGAATGATTGCTTCAATCTTTTTCATACACTAAAACTTTTTAATGAATTTTCCAATCCTGTTTACCTTGAATTAAAATACTGGTACAAAGTTAAAGTGTATTTTTTAAATATGCAAGTAAAATAGAATATTTTTAATCTTTTTGTTTATAATATTTTATTTTTAATTTCATAATGACGTTATTTATTTTTAATAACCATCATTTTGACAAATATATTCTTCCATTAAAAAGCTAAAAAAGGAAATTACAAAAGGAAAAAATTTTATAAGGGAGAAGAGAGGAGAGAGTAAGCAAAAACAGAAAGGTTTCGGTGACAACCGGATGAAGTTGTCACCGAAAGAGCACAAAAAGCCCGGGCTTTTTACTTATAAAGCATAGGCTTTTTCATTAAAAAGGGCAGGCTTTTTTACGCCTGACTAAAAACTAAAGAAAAAAGAAATATAAAAAACCTATACAGGAGAGGAAGAAAGGGACAACTGACCAGATGCTCATTTTTGTGAGTTTCTTTTACGGAATTTAAGGTTAACCATCATGTCTTTAAGACTTTTCCGGGACGGAAAACAATTCTCCGGCGCCGGATAAGGCCAGGATGAAAAGCCTGCTCCGATTTTACTCCTTCGCTACCAATGGTCAACTGAAAAGAGCCAAAGTCATCCATCCGTACGATTTTGCCTTCTGACAAGTGTTTTTCTATTTCCTGCTTCAAAGCTTCGAGAACAGCCACCACATCAACCATATTAACTGTACTGGATTGGGAAATGTTTCTTCCCATCTCCTTCAGAGTGATTCCACTTTTACTTTTTGCCAGTGCAAACCATTTCATAGGTTCTTCCGGCTTTGCCGGATTCTTCTGCCTAAATAAAGTGTACTGTACAGACATATTTGTTTGGTTTATATGTGTTACTTTTATTTTTTCGTTTTAAACAAAAATTTTCCTGTTTCCAAATAAAGTGTACAAATGGAACACTTTTTATAAAAGAAAAGAAAACTTATTTTCTACAAACTACAAAGTAAATACGACATACCTTTATATAATTTATACCTTTTCAGTTTCCATAAAAACATCTTTTAAGCTTTATGCAACAAATGACAATTTTCAATAAAAAAAAGTTTTTTTATGCAAACGTTTGCGTAAACAGATTAGATGATTCCGGTTGTTATTTTCAAGGTGGATATGAATTAATTTTACATTTGCTTGACAATTAACGAGTATGCTAATTATTATTTATCTTCCATGAAAAGGACTTATTTGCTGTATCCGTTTATTTTTTTCTGTCAGTTACTACAAGCTGAACATCTCATTTCTCTTGAAAGAGTATTTTCCGCCTGGGAGATCAGAACCGAAAATCACATTATTCAAATTACTCCTTATACGGAAGATATTGTTGAAATTACTTATTTACCGGAGAGAAGTTTGCAGAAAGAGGCTTCTCATGCGGTTGTTATTACTCCCCGGCATGTGAAAATGGCTGAAGAAGATACCGCAAATGAATATATCCTGACAGCAGGAAATATTACTGTCCGGATCGGAAAAGATCCTTTCTCCCTTTCTTTTTATCAGGATGACCGGCTGCTAATTCAGGAAGGTGCAGGATATTTCAGGGATGAAGAAGGCCATGGAGTGAAGTTTGCCATTCAGAAAGATGAAAAAATCTACGGTTTTGGGGAAAGGGCTGTTCCACTGGACAGGAAGGGATACCGGGTGCCTTTTTATAACCGCGCTTCTTATGGATATGGAATGGGAGAAGTAACGCTTAATTACGGAGTTCCGATGTTTTCCTCCAACCGTCAGTATGCTGTTTTATATGACAATCCACAAAAAGGATATGCAGATATAGGAAAAGAGGACCCGGAAGTACTGAAAATCTCTACCATAGGAGGCACGGTAACCTATTATGTGATTACAGGAAACGACTGGGCGGGAATAATGGAAAATTACACGGAACTAACCGGCAGACAGGAACTTCCCGCCCGTTGGGTACTGGGAAACCTAATGAGCCGGATGGCTTACCGTACCCAACAGGAAACAGATAGTATCCTTACTCTAATGTTAGAGAAAGATTTTCCGGTGGATGCCGTAATTATTGATTTTTACTGGTTCGGAGACAGTATTCAGGGATATCTTGGGAAACTGGACTGGTACAAACCCGCATGGCCGGAACCGGAAAAGATGATCGAAGATTTCAGAAAAAAAGGAGTAAAAACAATCCTAATCACGGAACCTTATATTATTGACAGCCTTGCAAATTATCAGGATGCCTTGCAAAAAGATATTCTCGTAAAAGATCCGGAAGGGAATGTATACGTAGATACAATGTTCTATTTCGGAACCGCTTCATTGATCGATATCTTTAAGCCAGAGGCACAAAACTGGTTCTGGGAAAAATATGATAAACAAATTAAAAAAGGAATTGCTTCGTGGTGGGGAGACCTGGGAGAGTCGGAAAGTCATCCTTCGGAAATCCGTCATGTCATAGGTACGGCTGACCAGGTGCATAATATTTACGGCCATTACTGGGCGAAAATGGTGCATGATAAATACCGGCAATACTATCCTGAGCAACGGTTATTCAGCCTGATGCGTGCCGGATATGCAGGAACACAACGATATAGCATCTATCCATGGACAGGAGATGTAGGACGTTCCTGGAGTTCCTTTGAGGCACAATTGCCACTACTTCTTACTATGGGAATGAACGGGCTGGGTTATATCCATAGTGATGCCGGTGGGTTCGCCGCAACAGATGAAAAAGACGAAGAACTTTATATCCGCTGGCTGCAGTTTGCCTGCTTTACACCTGTCTTAAGGGCACATGGTTCTTATATGGAAAGCGAACCGGTATATTTTTCGAAACTGACACAGGATATTGTAAGAAAATATATGAAGTTAAGGTATAGATTGCTTCCTTATAATTACACCCTTGCGTATGAAAACTCCCGGACCGGTGCTCCGTTAATGCGTCCGCTTTATTATTATCATCCGCAAGATACTATTGCACAACGTGTATACGACACATATTACTGGGGAGAAAATATACTAGTAACCCCGATATATGAGAAAGGTGCATCTATCCGGGAACTGTATCTCCCGGAAGGAACCTGGTACGGACCGGAAGGAAAACAGCAAGGAGGAAAATGGATTACACTCCGGGTAACATTGAATGACATGCCATTCTTCTTCAAAGAAGGGGCTTTTATCCCTACTCTGCCCGAAAGCATAGGTACAACAGCCAACTATTCTCCGGAAAGTTATCATGTATATTATTATCCGGGAGAAAAACAAACTTCTTTTGTACAATATGAAGATGACGGAATGACCAATTATCCATTGGAAGCCCGTGAGGACGAACTTTTCGTTTACAGGGGAAAAAAGGAAAATGATCATATTGCCATTACTCTGGAAGCAAAGAAATGGAATTTTTCCGGACCGAGGCAAATGATATTTACCATCAGGGAAGATTTAAAAAGTGTAGAAGTAAACGGAAAAAGCATTCCGGATGTCAGTTGGGAGAACGGTTCCACTACTTTTACTTTTCCATGGAGAGAGGGAGAAGAAACAACTATTATTCTTAAATAAATTAAAAAATATGTGGTTATGAAAAAAATTCAGTATCTGTTACTTTCCATGATTTCGTGTTTACTCCTTTTTTCAGGATGTAAAGATAAACCTCAACAAGATAGTGCAGGCAATGATTCGGAACAATCTTCCCTTCCTTATCCCGAATGGGTAAAAAATGCGGTGATATATGAGGTAAATGTTCGCCAGTATTCACCAGAAGGAACCTTCAAGGCTTTTGACCAGCATCTTGACAGATTAAAAGACCTGGGAGTAGATATTTTATGGTTTATGCCTATCCATCCGATCGGAGAAAAAAATCGTAAAGGCACCCTAGGAAGCTATTATGCCGTAAAAAACTATAAAGAAGTGAATCCGGAGTTCGGAACAGCAGAAGATTTCCGTGAAACAGTAAAAAAAGCGCATGATATGGGATTTAAAGTGCTTATTGACTGGGTAGCCAACCATACTTCGCCGGATAATCCCTGGGTAACCTCTCATTCGGAATGGTATCAGAAAGACAGCCTGGGAAATATCATTGTTCCTTACGACTGGACAGATACGGCGCAACTTGACTATACAAATGACAGCCTGCGTGAAGCAATGATTGATGCAATGAAATACTGGATACAGGAGTTCGATATCGATGGATTCCGTTGTGATATGGCAGGTCTGGTTCCGGTAGATTTCTGGGAAAAGGCACGGGAAGAATTGGATGCGATCAAACCGGTATTCATGCTGGCGGAAGATGAAGAAAAAAATGAACTGGCAGACAAAGCGTTTGATGGAAATTACGGCTGGGAAATGCACCATATATTCGCTGATATCTATAAAGGAGAAAAAAATGCGACTGATATTGTTTCAGTGATACAGAAATATGATTCTATTTTTCCGGCAAATTCCATGAAACTAAACTTTATCACCAACCATGATGAAAATAGCTGGAACGGAACCATCGAAGAAAAATTCGGAGCAGGAGAAAAAGCATTTGCCTTACTTTCTTACACCATACCGGGTATGCCTTTAATCTATAGCGGACAGGAAGCAAATGTGAAAAAAAGAATTGAATTTTTTGAAAAAGATCCTATTTCCTGGGAAGATACCAGTCTATATTCGTTCTATAAGGAATTAAATCGGTTGAAGCATACCAATGAGGCATTGTTCAATCCTCCTTACGGGGGTGCTTTTATACCTGTTGAAAACTCATTACCACAACAGGTAATATCCTTTGAACGGAAAGGAAATTCCGAAAGTATTTACAGCATTATCAATTTAAGTAATAAGGAAGTCTCACCCACATTGAAAGAAATGACTGAGGGTGAATATACCATGCTTATTTCGTCTCAATCGACTGATAATGTAGTTGCAGAACAGAATAAAGAAGTACAGGTTACTCTGGAGCCATGGGGTTACAGAGTCATGAAAAGTAAAAAGTAAAACCGGAAGGATAAAAAAGGAATATCCGGAAAGTAAAAAATGCAGGAAAAGAGCCGGAAGAAAGAAAAATACATCTTCCGGCTCTCCCTTCCTGATTGTGATAAAATCCATGAAAACAGCACTCTTATCTCATAAAGCCCTTACGAGGGAAGCTGAGTTGTGGTACTCCTTTGCAGAAGGCCACGAAGAATCCTTTTCCCTTTTGTACAGAAAGTGCTACAGAAGTTTGCTTGGATATGGGCAAAGTCTGGGAATGAGTGATAATCAGGCGAAAGATGCTATTCAAGATATTTTTCTTAAAATCTATATGCGAAAAGCATTGATAAAAGATGCTTCTACTATACGGGCCTTTTTATTCCGGTCCATTAAAAATTACTATCTCAATATTCTCAAAACAGAACAACGACTAACGGATATTCAGGAAATCTCTTCCTCATTTCATTTCAGCTATTCTATTGAAGAACGTTTTATTAAAAAAGAAGAACAGGAAATATTGAAAAAGAAGTTAGAAGGTTTTCTGTCTTCCTTATCTCCCAGGCAAAAAGAAATCATTTATTTAAAATTCTTACATGAAATGGATTATAAGGAAATTGCTTCCATTATGAACATTTCGGAACAAGCATCCAGGAACCTTATGTACAAAGCACTGGAAAGAATCCGGAAAGAGAATGCAGAGCCGGTATTCTTTATTCTGTTCCTTATTCAAATGTATATAAATTAAGAGAGGTAGGTATTCTCAACTAAAAGCAGTATCCCGAAGAGCGAGGGAATTAATCAATGTATTAAAAGAAGTGTAGTGTGATGGATAAACAAGAATATCTTATTTGTCCAACCGGTATTGCTATCTGTTTTATTATCCGGAGTAC
Organism: Candidatus Azobacteroides sp.; assembly: GCA_021201815.1. Classification (GTDB taxonomy): domain Bacteria; phylum Bacteroidota; class Bacteroidia; order Bacteroidales; family WRGA01; genus WRGA01. Next base: position 21,729 of record JAJQEC010000114.1, read on the forward strand.
CGGCTCCGGATAATAAAAATTTCTCCGGAAGTTGATTACAAAATCCACCTCCGGTTGTATTATAATAAAACCTTATTTAGATGAAAGATCGATTTGCATCCTACCATTCCATAGAAGAGTTTATTACAGACGATGAATTCTTCCGCATGGCGAAAACGACTTTTCGGGAAGAACCGGGTAAAAGGGAAGCATTTTTTTCAACTTTTGAGAATAAAATGGCAATAATGGAGGATGCATTCTCTCTTATTAACAGCATCCAAATTACTCAGCCTGAGGTTTCTGATACAGAAATTATGAAAAATCTGGATGCACTTAAACAAGAAGCCTCCGCATTAAAAAGAAGAAGAATCTTTTTTCAGATAACCGCAGCCTGTATATTTATATCTTTCCTTTTGGGAGGTATAGGTTATTATCAATACACAGGACGGGAACCGGAAAGGAATTTGCTTACTCAATTGACAGAAACAGAATTCTCAAAAAATGAAATCGAATTAAAAATTGGGAAGGAAAGTATTCTTCTACTGCCTTCCTCTACTATATTGCAACAGAAAGACGGTTCACTGAAAGTCGGGAAAGAAGGGACCAGGATAATTCCATTCACAGAAAATGAAGATATCCTGTTAAGTACTCCTAAAGGGAAAAGAATCAGCCTGCAACTGAATGACGGAAGTGTCATCCGATTGAATGGTGGTAGTAAATTAATTTATCCTTCCACCTTCGACAAAAAGAAAAGAGAAGTGTACGCCGAAGGTGAATTATTTCTTGAGGTAACTAAAAATGAAGAACGACCGTTCTTTGTAAATACACATTCCCTGCAGGTGAAAGTAACAGGAACCGGGTTCAACGTAAAATCCAATAAAGAAGACGAATATACAGAAGTCGTTCTGGTAACGGGTTCTGTTGAAGTAACAACGGATAAACAGGTAATATCGATTCTGAAACCGAATGATTGCCTGCATTATGAAAACGGAGAAATTGCTATTTACGAAGTAGATGTGAATGACTACATCTGGTGGAAAGAAGGATTCCTGAAAGTAAAAAGAGCCACTTTGAAAGAAATAGCCGAAAAACTTTCTGATTATTATCAGGTAGAAATTGAATTCAGAAGCCCCCCGACACCTACCTATTACAGTGGTAAATTTGAGTTGGGGAAAACCATAGAAGAGGCTCTGGAAAGTCTTTCTCTGATAGAACCGTTCCGGTACAGCAAAAAAGGAAATAAAATTATCATCTACTAAGCACATTGCTGCATGTATAAACGAGGAATAATAATCTTGCTGGTTGTCTATTTACCTGTTACCTGCCATATATACGGACAAAAAAAATCCATTACGCTGGATGTGGATGTCATTCCGTTGGAGAGGCTTTTTACTTTTATTGAAGAAGAAACAGACTATATATTTCTTTATCCGGAAAGTTTTCCCTTATCTTCTCCGGTATCTGTAAAGGTTAAGAATGAAAAACTGGAAACTGTCCTGAAACATGTCCTGCCAAAAGATTATACATATAAAATTTCAAAACGGCAGGTATTGATCATTCCTGTTAAAACGAAGCCCCTGCCTGCAGTATCGGGAAAAATCCTGTCGGTAAGAGGAGTGGTAACAGACGAAAAAGGGGTACCACTTATCGGAGCGAGTGTATTTGTCAAAGGAACAACAGAGGGAACGCTGTGTGATTATACCGGTAATTTTCTGCTGAACGTATCTCCGGGCGCCATCCTGCATGTTTCTTACTTGGGATATATTTCACGTGAAGTAGAAGTCAAAGGAAAAGGAAGAATACATATTATCCTGCAGGAAAGCATGCATACACTGGAAGATGTGGTAATTATCGGATATGGCTCTGTTAAAAAGCATGACCTGACCGGTACCGTTTCTACTCTTACAGAAAAGGATTTTAACCGGGGCTTTTTCACCTCCCCACAAGATCTTATTTCAGGAAAAATAGCCGGTGTAATGGTACAAACAGACGGAGGAGCTCCCGGAGGATATTCTTCCATCCGCATCCGGGGCAGCTCTTCTTTACGTGCCAGTAATGATCCACTGATAATTATTGATGGAATACCGGTAGACAATAATGGTATTTCCGGACTGGCAAATGCATTATCCACGGTTAACCCGAATGATGTAGAAAGTTTTACGGTACTAAAGGATGCTTCTGCGACAGCCATATATGGCTCCCGGGCCTCCAACGGAGTAATTATCATTAACACGATGAGAGGCAAAACAACGAAGAGAATAAATTATAATGGCACTTTTTCGGTCTCAACACTTATAAAGCAATATGATGTTATGGGAACAGAAGAATACCGAAATTTTGTAGCGGAAAGAGATCCGGATTTATTAAAAAAGCTTGGAAATGCTGACACAAACTGGCAGGATGAAATTTTCAGGACTGCATTCGGACAGGACCATAACCTAAATATTTCCGGCCCGTCTTCCTTTTCCCCTTATATGGTTTCTTTAGGATATACGAATCTGGATGGAATCCTTTCTACTTCCAATATGGAAAGAAGTACCCTGCGGCTAAATCTGAACCCTTCTTTTTTTCAGGAACATCTAAGATTGAATCTGAATATAAAAGGAGCTTATAATAAAAGCCGCTTTGCCGATAAAGACGCTGTAAATCATTCCACACGTATGGATCCGACACAACCGGTCAGAAATAATGGACCTCATCAGCAAGGGTATTTTGCCTGGCTGAACGAACAGGGAAACTTTAATGATCAGGCACCGGTGAATCCGGTAGCTATGCTGGAACTAACACGGGATATCGGAAAAATATACAGGGTACTGGGAAACGTTCAGGCAGATTACTCTTTTCACTTTTTACCGGAATTAAATGCCCATCTTAACTTAGCGTATGATTATTCGGATACGGACGGAAAAAAAGAAATCGAGGAAAATACATCCTGGACGCCGGAATTCGGAGGCATCAGTGAAATTTATACACAGAAGAAAAGGATGGATATGTTTGAATCCTATCTGAACTATGCAAACACATTCCCGAAAATAAAAGGAGAACTTGATATGGTTGCCGGATATTCTTATCAGCATTTCAAACTGGATAATTATTATAAAACCATGAATGCCGGTAAAAGCAATACCCGTTCAGAATCTCCGTCAAAAACACAAAATTACCTGCTTTCTTTTTTCGGACGGATTAATTATATTCACGCAGATAAATACCTGTATACATTTACACTACGGAATGACGGTTCTTCCCGTTTTGCAAAAGGAAACCGCTGGGGGCTTTTTCCATCAGGCGCTTTTTCCTGGAGAATAAAGGAAGAAAGTTTCCTGAAAGATTTTTATCCGTTATCCGATCTCAAAATAAGGTTGAGTTACGGGGTAACCGGACAGCAGGATATCGGACTGGATGATTATCCTTATTTATCTACCTATAGCTTAAACCCTGATAGTACTGCCATGTATCAGATCGGAGACAAATTCTATCAGACACTTCGTCCTTCCGGGTATGATGCAAATATAAAATGGGAAGAAACCAGAACCTGGAATGCCGGAGTGGATTTTAGTTTCTTCCATAACAGATTAAGCGGAAGCCTGGATGCTTATATCAGTAAAACTTCGGATCTGTTAAATTACATTCCGGTTCCCGCCGGTACCAATCTTTCCGACTACATTACCACAAATGTAGGAGATATGGAAAACAAAGGAGTAGAACTTTCTATTCATGGGATCCCTGTTTCCGGAAAAGATTTTACCTGGGATGTTCTTTATAATTTTACATGGAATAAAAACAAAATCACCCGGCTCACACAAACAAATGACCCGTCATACGCAGGAAGTAAGTCGGGTTCCATTAATGGAAGTGCTGCAGGAACGATTCTGATAAATAGTGTCGGATATCCGGCCAATTCCTTTTATGTCTATAGCCAGGTATATGATAAAGCCAATCATCCTCTTGAAGGAATATATGTAGACAGAAACGGAGACGGGACGATTAACTCCGGCGACCTTTACCAATATAAAAAAGTTTCCCCGGATATATATATGGGCATTTCTTCCCGGGTAAAATATAAAAGATGGGATTTCTCTTTTACAGGACGTCTCAGCCTGGGAAATTACGTATATAACAATATCCATTCCACACGGTCAGTTTACCAGTTCCTTTATTCTTCGAATGCTACCCGGAATCTTTTCCGTGCAATAAAGGACACAGAATTTGAAGAACGCCAGGTTTATTCGGATTATTATGTAGAAAACGCCTCTTTTTTCAGGCTGGATAACATTCAGGCAGGCTATGAATTGCCCGCATTATTAAATGGGAACATGCGCCTGTATATATATGGTTCCGTACAGAATGTTTTTGTGATCACTCCGTATTCCGGATTAGATCCTGAAGTACCACAGGGAATCGATAACCATATATACCCCCGGCCCAGAACTTTTCTTTTAAATATAAATCTCACTATTTGAATTTTTTAAATTGATTGTTATGTTAATCAGAAGTACCCTGCTATTATTTACACTTATGAATGTCGTTTTTCTTTCCGGCTGCCTGTATGTGCTGGATGAAGGACCTATTGACTCGAATGTGACCACGACTGCGGATGTATTTAATAATCCGGAATCATATAAATTATCATTAGTAAAATTATATGCCGGACTGGCTGTTACCGGGCAGATGGGTGCCGTTGGCCAGCCAGATATAAGCGGAATTGATGAGGGTTTTTCCGCTTATCTCCGGCAATACTGGTGTGCGCAGGAATTAACAACCGATGAAGCGATTATTGGTTCCGTATCAGGAAATATCCGGGAATACCATGCGCACAACTGGAGCGCTTCCAATGAAATGGTCACTGCTCTGTACAGCCGCATTTTTTACCAGATTTCCATCTGCAATGAATACATCCGGCAGGTTGCCCCCAGAATCTCTTCCCTTGATTCCGAATTACAACCGGAAGTAATTCATTATCTGGCAGAAGCCCGTTTCCTGCGGGCTCTTTCTTATTGGCATGCACTGGATTTTTTCGGAGATGTACCTCTGGTGACAGAAAAAGACCCGGTAGGAAAATATTTCCCGAAACAACCGGGAAAGAAAGTAGTGTTCGAATATATCGAATCTGAATTAAAAGCGATTGAGGACGATCTGGTTGATGCACGAAATAATGAATATGCCCGGGCTGATAAAGGTTGTGCATGGGCTTTACTGGTAAAACTCTATCTGAATGCCGAAATTTATATAGATGAAAAAAAATACTCCGAATGTATTGATTACTGTAAAAAAATAATAAACTCCGGTTATAAATTGCATCCGAACTATCCCTATCTCTTTTTAGCTGACAACCATTTCAACAATCCCGAAATTATTTTCCCGGTAGCTTTCGACGGAAAATATACCAAAACATACGGAGGAACGAACTTTATTATTTTTTCTGCGACCGGCGGCCGAATGGATCCTGAAAAAATGGGAATTGTCAGTGGATGGGGAATTACCCGCACTACAAAAGCTCTGGTAAATAAATTTCCGGATTCTTCCGGAGAAACTGATATACGCGCCATGTTTTTCAAAGACGGACAAAATATTGAAATTGAAAATCTTACAAAATTCCAGGATGGATATGCAATTCATAAATTCAAAAATGTTGATTCGGGTGGAATTGCAAGTCCGAATAAAGATTTTGTAGATACGGATTACCCGGTATTCCGGCTGGCAGATATTTACCTGTCCTACGCGGAAGCAGTTCTTAGGGAAGGAAGAAACGGAGAGTTGGAGGAGGCGCGCAAGCATGTGAATCAAATAAGAGAAAGAGCATATGGGAATACTCATGGATGTATTAGTCTTCCGGACTTAACTCTTTTTTTTATTCTCGACGAACGGGCAAGGGAGCTATACTGGGAAGGACATCGGCGAACCGACCTGATCCGTTATGGTATGTTTACCGGTTCTGCCTATATATGGCCATGGAAAGGAAATCAACCGGCAGGAACAAGTACAGAAGTAAAATATAATCTTTTTCCTATCCCTTCTTCGGAAATCGGGGCAAATCCCGAATTAGTGCAGCATATAGGATATTAAGAGTACTCTCATACTTACAGAAGTTAATTAATTTATTATAAAAGTCCGATAAAAAGCTGTATCAAAGGTTATTTATCAGAACCTCAACTTTTCCAGCGGATTTGACATTTTCTTTTTGTTTTGTTAATAAAGAGTTAGCGTTTGTATTTTCGCAAGATTGGAAAAGTCAAGATGATTTAATACCATTACTTTTGTATCGAAATACTTCAAAATGAAAGAAGCGATGAACGTACAGGAAACATATGCTTACCGGATAAATATTGTCCTGGAACATATCAATAAGCATCTGGGTGATGAAATAGACCTGGCCAGGCTAGCGGAAATATCACATTTTTCACCGTATCATTTTCACCGCATATTTAAAGGTATAGTAGGAGAGCCTGTCGGCGCATTTATTGTCAGAATGCGGGTTGAGTCTGCAGCTCGACTGATAAGGTATTCTTCCCTGTCTATTGAAGAGATTGCTTACAAGGTAGGTTATCAGGCTCCATCGTCTCTTACTAAAGTTTTTAAACAGTTTTATGATATTTCACCGAATCAATTCAGAAACAATCAAAATTTTGTAATTATGAAACCCATTCAAATAAATGAGCTACTCCATATTGAAGGTCCAAAACAAGTTGAACTACCGGCAAAGCAAGTAATATATATCCGCCTATCCGGTAATTATATTTCGTTGGATTTTTCCGGAACATGGAGAAAACTATGGAAATACGTACAGGAAAATAATTTATTTTCCCCTGAAATAGAACATATTGCAATCTATATGGATGACCCAAAAGTAACGGAAGCAGATAAGCTGAGGACAGATTTATGCCTTGTTACGCCAATACCTGCACAACCCAAAGGAGATATAGGAGTAAAAGAAATACCGGGTGGCAAGTATGCTATTTTTACCTATACCGGAAGTTATGAGGACTTAGGTTCGGTATACGATACTATATATGGGAAATGGCTTCCTGCCAGTGGCTATGAAGTGGCAGATATGCCTTGTTTTGAGAAATACGTCAATAACCCGGCAAACACCAAACCGGAAGACTTAATAACGGAAATATACATTCCGATTAATTAAACTATGCTTTATATTCTACCAGACCCCAAAGCGGTCACCCCTCATTAACCGTAGGTTTTACCCTATTGTCTCCGGTGACCACAGAAGTATGAATATAGAGGAACACACAAGAAGGTGGGTTAAAAGGGATAAAATAAAATATAAGACGGATATATATAAATACAGATCATTTTAATACGCTCATAGATAGTCATTAAAATATTCATCTGCATAAATCTGTATATTTTGCGTGCACTTATCTTCTTTTGACACACCCTCTTTTTAATAGATAAACGAGTGAAATCTTCTGCTTCATAGGTAAAAAGACAGTCCGATAAGTGAAATACAGGATGTTCTAAATAAGAAATTTATATATAGAAAGGAAATAATCAAATAAAAAGACCAAAGACAATTATGGAAAGGTTAACTTTGTAAGTGTAATTAAATAAAGTAAATATGAAAAAAGAAATCATTTTTGTATTGTTAAATGGTTTTGCCGATTGGGAAGCCGCACATACCGCCGTTTGTCTGAATGCAGGTGTAAAACCCGGAAGAGAGGTTAAATATATCGCAAAAACCCTTTCTCTGACCAAAGACCCTGTAATATCTATCGGTGGATTCAGGGTTTTACCGGATTACGATATTTATTCTTTGCCCGAAGATTATGCCGGATTGGTGCTGGTTGGCGGAGATAACTGGTTCTCGCCCGAAGCGGAATCAGTAATTCCTTTAGTAGAAAAAATGATTCGGGAAAATAAGTTGGTTGCCGGAATATGCAATGCGTCGGTTTTTCTCGGTGTACACGGATTTCTCAATCACGTAAAGCACACAAGCAATGCGCTCGAATATTTGAAACATATAGCAGGTGAAAAATATACCGGTGATGCACTTTATATCGAAAAACAAGCCGTCCGCGACGATAATATCGTTACTGCCAGCGGAACTGCTCAATTGGAATTTTGTCGCGAAATATTATATGCACTGAACGCAGATGAACCGGAAATAATTGAAGAAAGTTATTCATTTTACAAAAACGGTTTCTTATTGAAAGGAAAATAAGCTCTCCGAGTGGTATTCACATATATTATAATGAATATTTTAATCGGGTTGGATATACGATACAGGTGGAAGGATCTGGGTTCCGGTTATGGTTATGTAGGGATAGCACTTTATATGTTATCGGTTCTCATCAGCACAAAATCTTTATTAAATAATAAATATTTTGAATCCTCTTCATGGATTCAGACCGAAAGAAATCAAACAGTTGTATCGACTGGAGCATATACTGTTGTTCGCCACCCGGAGTATTCTTCTATTCTTATGTAGGCTTTATCGATACCCTTGCTAACAGAAGCAATAACCACTTTTATTCCATCGGTTCTTATAATTGCTATTATTTTAATCCGAACCTATCCGGAAGACAAAATGTTAAAACAGGAAATAAAAGGTTACTCAGACTATTCCACTAAAGTGAAATACCGGCTTAGTCCGCATGTGTGGTAATATAAGATTAGAGGTAAGTATAATTTTGTGAGCTACAAAACTTTGCATATCTTTGTGTCATAAAAACAATTTTATGTTTCCTATTTTATTCAATTCGGATTTGGTGTTATAAACAATCTGTGCTTCTTAACAGATTGTCCTTTCGTTATATTCTCGGGTAAAATTCTACCTAAGACTTATTCCATTTACATTAATTAATGTCTGAAATCTGCGTGTAGTGCTGATAGCATTGTTGTGCTTTCACGGCTATGCTATATTATAACATACTAACAAACAATGAGTAATTTAAATATTTATGGTTGGAATGACAAATTAAACCAACTAAAACAAGAATCTATATATAAAACTTTGTCTCACGGACGAGTAGTGGTTGTATACCGTACCTGTTATGCCATTATTTCCGAAAAAGGGTTGTTTCAATGTGAGTTAACCGGAAATATGATGTTCAGCAGATCGGACTTTGAGTTGCCCTGCACAGGCGATTGGGTAATTTTTCAACCGCTCGATGAAAGGATAGGGATTATTGTCGATATGTTACCCCGTGAACGGACATTGTATCGTAAAAAAACCGGAACAGTTGCCGACAGGCAAACCCTTGCTTCGCATGTCAATAAGGCATTTATCGTACAAAGTCTTGACGATAATTTCAATGTTCGCAGAATCGAGCGTTTCATGGTTCAGATATTGGAAGAAAACATCAAACCTGCATTGGTGCTCAATAAGGCCGATTTGAATTTTGACAGGCAAAAAACGGAAGAAGCGATTAAACATGTTATCAGTCAGATGCCTGTGTTTTTTACAAGTATCTATCATTCTGAAACGATTCTTCGATTAAAGGAATCCATAGCGGAAGGAGAAACTGTTGTCTTTGTCGGTTCTTCGGGTGTTGGGAAAAGCTCCCTGATCAATGCGCTTTGCGGCAAGGTAGTATTGCGTACATCCGATATAAGCGGTTCAACAGGTAAAGGACGACATACCTCAACCCGCCGGGAAATGGTATGGATGGAGGGTTCGGGAGTTCTGATCGACACTCCGGGCGTCCGGGAATTCGGATTGGCTGTTGACAATCCTGATTCACTTGCGGAAATGATGGAAATTTCAGACTATACCGACTCGTGTCATTTCAAGGATTGCACGCATATCAATGAGCCCGGATGCGCAGTTCGGGAAGCAGTAGATAACGGTAACCTAGACCATAAAGTTTACCAAAGCTATTTGAAACTTCGACGGGAAACCAGGCATTTCGCCACTTCCGAACATGAGAAACGTAAAAAAGAAAAATCATTTTCGAAAATGGTCGACGAAGGAAAGAAGCATAAATCAAATTTCTAACTTCTGACTTAAACAATGCAGGTATTCCGGGACAGCAAACGAAAAGAAAATCGGAGCTTATGGAATAGAGCATTCATCCAGAGAGATTTTTCAACCTGATGGACGAGAATATCTAAAAATGATAAATTAAAAACAGATAAGTTTATTTATTATAAAAATCTATTCCAGGTGGTTTTTGTAAGTCTTTACAGGGATATAGTGTCCGGAATAAGACCTTTCACAGAACTGGCTCCGAGGTAATGGAAAAATTTTTATTTTCCCGAAAAATACCAAATAGGCATTTCTTACGTTTCTATGTAGCGAGCATAATTTTCAGTTCATATATCTTATAACTCAAATGCCTGAAGAAGCAGAAAAATAAAAAGGTTCATATAAATTTATTCACTTTTCTTTATGACTCCGATTAAAGCTTCCCGGGCATTTGTTTATATAAATTCATCTTTCCAGTTATAAAAAAGGTATTCTCCGGAATACCTTTTTATTTTCTTTTCCTTTCTGCCTTCTGTTTTTATAAGCAAGAATCAAAAAACAGACACATCTATACAATTTTTTCCGGTCCTGTAAAAAAATTCCGAATCATAGATTACAAAAATTAAGTTGGGTTGTATTACTAATAAAGCCATATTAAAATAAAACCCTGATTACACTTTTATTTTAAATGAGCTTATTTACCGGAGTGTAATTTTATACAACAAAAATAACTTTAAAAAAGCGGATGAAGAAAAAGATACACCTTGAAAAACAGGCAGAAATATGAACTGTGGTTTATCCATACGATGAAGTTAAAAGATAGTCAATCCGGTGACTATAAAACAAAACGGGAAGAAAAAACACAGCATCCTCATAGGGGATAAACAACCCATGTATAATCCGACTGATTTTCTAACTAAATAAATTAATTCATTATGAAAAAAAATCTCTTATGGTTGTTTTTTTTGTGGCTTTTCGCTGTTACATCCGTATATGGTGTAACATTTAATGTCACAGTTCCGGAAGGAACAAAGGTATGTTACGTGGTAGGAAATTTCAATGAGTGGAGTGTGAGCACTGCCCGGGAAATGGAAAAAATAAGTAAAACCCATTTCAGACTGGATGCTCCTGATATTTCCGGTTCTGAAATCGCTTATAAATATATCTGTAAGCAGGACTGGGATTATGTAGAAGAGACTGAAAGCGGTGGATATGTAGATAACAGAGAAACAGTAACTGCAATGGATGTGGTAGGTAGCTGGAAAAATTCCTACAATCCTTACCTGACAACGATAGAGCCAACCACTTCTACATTGCCTCATAATATTCAGAAAAAAAAGATAAAGATTCTTGTTCCGGATGACTATGAGGATAATCCTGATAAATATTATCCGGTTATATACATTCATGGAGTAAACCAGAGCCAATATCACAGAAGTTCCAGCGATTACTTCAGAGAAGATTTTTTTGATACTAATTCCTGGAATCTTTCCGGATTCATGGAAGATATGGAAGAAGCCGGTAAAGAAAGCAGCATTCTTGTCGGAATATATGGCTATGTCGGTGAATTTACGCCATGGGAAAATCCGGAATTCCTGGGGTCAGGAGCTACCGACCAATACCTTAATTTTTTCATCAATGAATTAATGCCTCTTATAGAAAAGGACTACAGGGTATCGAAAGACCGGGAAAATACGATTCTAATGGGTGCTGATCTGGGAGGGCTATTTTCATATTACGCCGCCCTTGCGCATCCTGAAAAATTCGGAAAAGCCGGCATTTTCTCGCCTTCGTTCTGGATCAATAAATCAGAATTGGAAACATATATCAACCAATGGAATAAAACATATGACCAGCAATTGTTCTTCGGTGTAGGAGGACTGGAAGGTATCGAATATACAGAAAACACGGAATTATTTTATAACCTGACAAAAGCACGGGGATTCAGCGACGAAAACATCCGGTTTAAAGTCTACCCGGCTGGTAAACACAAGGAAGTATTCTGGAAAAATCACTTCCGGGATGCCTATTTATACTTTATTCATCAGGAACTACCGGCACAATACCAGTATATGACTCATTCCGACGAAAATGGGATAACTTGTGAAGGAAACCGTCTTTTCGAACCTGTCGGTTATTATCCTTCCGGTACAGGAACACCGGAAGAGGCGGTGGTATATATAAATGAGATTCCGCTGGATTTCCTTCCGGCAGGAGAAACTTCTAAAAATTACAACTGGGGGATCAACATGTCTGCGGACTGTACAGGGAACGAACTGGTACATGAGCAAATCCAGCCCATCGCATTGAGTAACACCAGAACTTCCGAATCCTGGTCTCGCATTGTTATCGGGGAAGGAAATACGATAAGTTGCACCCAGGTATCTCCTTATCATTTTAAAGTGAGAACAGGAAATCTTTCCTCAACGGACCAGCTTATGGAGCTTGCCGAAGGAAATCCGTCTTATGTACTTGTGAAAGAAGTCAACTTCGATTCCGATAAAACGTTCCACATTCGTTACGGTAATATAAACTCAGGATCGGACATGGGATCACTTACCGATGAAATAACTGTGCCTGCTAATTGTGCAAAAGCAAAAATTACGTATTGTTTCAAAACGAACGAGATCAGTATTGAGGTATTGGAAGAAAGTTATCCGGAAAAAACATATATCCTGACTGCCGGTACTTCGGCAAGTGATATGAAATGTAATGAAGAGGATATGCTGGAAAAAATAACCTATTATCCGACAGGAGCGGAGGAATCTGCCGTAGAAGCCCAAGTGCTTATAAAAAATGTTTCCAAAGATATTAAAAGCAATTATTACTGGAACCTGATCATAGGAGATGATTGTTCGGCTACTGATACTTATTACAGCTCCACACAATCAGTCGGATTTAAAAGCTCAAAAACGACAGATTCCTGGATACGATTTGTCATGCGCGGAAACGAATTAGAGAAGATCGATACTTCTTCCGAAGGTTTTAAAATTCATCACGGAAGTAATACGATCAACATGACGAAAAGTAACAGTTCGACAGGGGAAGATGCTTTCACTGTTTCGGCAGATGTAGAATTCCCGAGTAGCAACAAAATGTTTAATATCCATTACGGCAGTATCAATTCTCAAAGTCCGATGGGTGCACTTACAGGATACCATCAGGTAAGTGATAATTGCCTGAAGGCAAGGATATCCTTCTCTCTGAAAACAAATAAAGTAAGCATTACAGAACTGGAGTGGGGCGAACCGGCAGGCAATATTCTTTCTTATTTCCAGGCAACACCGGCATTCTGTAAAGTAGGAACTCCCGTAACCATAAAAGCAAAATTAGCAAATCCGGAAAATTACAGCGTAACTTTTGATGTTTCCTTTACATACGGAACAGCCACAAGTTATCCTGCTACAAGAAATGAAGCCGGAGAATTCGTACTGGAACTGACAGATGTTAAATTAGGAATCTATCATGTCTCTATGAAAGCAACACAAGGAAACAATACCATTTTCGATTTCCCGGTTATCGCCATTAAAGTTCCTTATGAAAATACTTATGAAGATACCGACATGGCTGTAACGGTAAATGCATACAAAGATATAAACTGGGAAATTATCGGAAAATATAAAGGCAATTTCCACACCCATACTTCCCAGTCATTCGATGCACGAAGCATGTCTCCGGATTATGTAGTGGACCGGTATCACTCAAAAGGGTATCAGATTCTTGCCATAACCGATCATGACGATAATACATATCCATGGACAATGTTCAATTCATTTGACCCGGATATAGAAATCCGGAATCCGGAAGAATTGGGCATGCTTGCTTTCCCTGCTATCGAATTAAGCAAAGATATCCGAAATAACTGGAGTGAAACAGGAGGTGGAGAATACAATCACCACAACGACTTTTTTACCGGAAGACGAGGCCAGGAATTCCTTACCCTGGAAGAGTCCTATGCCTATACGCAGGAATTAGGAGGGTTACAATTAATTAACCATCCGGGACAATACTGGAAGTTACAAAATGACTATAGCAAAGGAGGAAAAGATTCCCCGGACTGGCATGCCAATAATTTCAGGAAATACAGGAGTTTAATCGGTCTGGAAGTATATAATCAGGGAGACAAATGGGTAAATGACCGGATTCTCTGGGACCAGATTCTTGACAGGACAATGCCTGAAACACCGGTATGGGGATATTCCAATGATGATTCACATAATGACGGCCACCATTTCCGTAACTACCAGTTTATGTTGATGGAAGAATTGTCTATTCCGGCATTAAAAAAGGCAATGAAAAACGGCAGTACTTATTTTTCCTACGAACCGGGGGGAAGCGGAGAAGCATTAGCGCCAAGAATAAACAATGTGATTGTGGATGAAAATAGGAAAACAATTACGATTGATACGCCTGCTGATGAAATATACTGGATATGCAGTACGGATATATCCGGTGGAGCTACTACCCGGAAGAGTACGGTGATAGGATACGGAAAAACATTTTCCTACGAAGGTTTCCAGGGTCCGTATGTACGTGCATTTATCAAAAATGAATACGGAGAAACCTGTACCCAACCTTTCGGATTCGGAGAGGACAATGGACAATCAACAAACAATACACCTTCATCGGATAAAGGTATGATAACTGTTTACCCGAACCCGACAAAAGGAATCGTAAAAATCCAGGCAAACCGGGGAATCGGAAATATCCTGATTGTTAACTTTCTGGGACAGGTTGTAAAAACACTGGACGGTAAAGAGGAAAGCATCACAGAAATCGACCTGCAGGAACTTCCGAATGGGGCTTACATTGCTAAAATCAATGTAGAAGGATTTGTATATAATCACACGGTTATCATCAGTAAATAACAAATGCCGGGAATCTTTATTGTAAGATTCCCGGATAGTTCTCTATTCCAAATGCCTGAAGAAGCAGGAAAATAAAAAGGTTCCACTAAATTTATTCAAGTTTCTTTATGATTCCGGCTGAAAGCTTTCCAGGCATTTGTTTCTATTATTTCCAAAGGAAGCAATACTTTTTGTTTTTAATAATTTACAGAAACAACTTTTAGATATTAATTACTAAAAAAAGAAATTATGAAAAATTTTATTCTTCTTTTGTTGCTTTGTTCACTATTTACAGCAAATGTTTTTTCCCAAAGTTCTTCCGGATACGGACCATTTGCAATTTCTATCGCTGCCGATGGAACAGAATATCTCTACCGGTTAGATGACACAAGTGCTACTTCAGCACTCTACAGTGATTTTGTAGGTAATGACCCAATAGATGGCGTGGATTTTGGCAAAGTGAATTCCCTGGTTTTAACCCACGGAATAGCAGTTAGCTGGGTAAATACTCCTAATTTTTTTAATGAAGAATCTCTGGCCATTCTTTTCAGGTATTTTCCTGCAGAAGAAAATGAACCGGAGGAAGAAGAAGGCTGGGAGACAATTAGCTTACCAAACCGGACAAACCGGGGAGGAAGCAGTAATAATAACTACCGGTATGAAAATGAAGATATAAACATCAATATTATTCCTCTTTTAAATAACAAGCACGGTAATTATAAGCTGCAATTCAAAAGAAGCCTGACCCATTTTTATGATAACGGGAATTCTTCTTATTCAAGACCTGACCCCAACAGCGTTACGACAGCAACTTTTATGTTTGATTATTCTACTTCATTAGTTACTAACAAGGAAAACAATATTCGGATTACAAGCAGAAAAGAAACTATTCGAGTACAATCAGCAGAAAATACGGATATTTCTTTGTATACGGTTACCGGAAAATTACTGGAAGAAAAACAAGGAGAAGATGTGTCATTCACCAATCTTTCAGTAGGAATTTACCTGGTAAAAACAGATAAAAAAGTTTATAAAGCAATAGTGAAATAGGGATGTATCTTTCCTGTATTGTGCATTTTATTTTTTATCCAGCGGCTCTTTTTGTGTTGAAGTTGCTTTATCAGCCTGTGTAGAACCCTATCCTTTTGGTAAAATAAACCGGATTGTTATCAAGAAACCCCACCCCTTTGACTTCGTCAAAGGTCCTCCCCTTCTTTGAGGAGTGGAGTTAGAAATAAAGGCCGATTTTATTTGGAAAAAGGGGAAAAATATGGTATATTTGTGTTTGAGCTAATTTATCGGTTCAAGGATAATTAATCTGTTCTCCTCTACAGACTTATTTGCCATCCTAACCTATGTTACCATTCCACTCTAGTGGTATGGTCATACCACTAGAGTGGTACGATCGTATCACTGGAGTGGTATGGTCGTACCACTCCAGTGGAACGGTTATATCAGCCTTGTAAATGGATAACTTTACCCTGATTAATAGAGAACTTCACAAGGGTAGAAAGATTACTTTGATAGCATGCTGGTTATTACCTGCATGCTTTTCCCTCTAAAAGAAGAAACAGAAGCCAACACTCCTTTTTATCTCCGGGATGTTTTATTAATCCCTCTCCGGTTGAGGGAATAACCCACTCCTCCTGATTCTTTCACCAAAAGGAAAGGAATTCGGTCAAAAGAAGTAAAACTACCATGTAAGGAGTAAGACCTCACTTCTCTCCTCTCCTATTCTTTCCATAACAACGAACTGTCTCCATAACTAAGAAAACGAAAATCATGAGCTAGTGCATATTCATATACCTTTTTCCAGTTTCCTTTTAAGAAAGCAGATACCAGTAATAACAATGTACTTTTGGGCTGGTGAAAATTTGTGATCATGCCATCTACGATTTTAAAATCATATCCGGGAACAATCATTATGCGGGTAGAGGCGGTTAACCGGGATTTATTGTTCTTGTTTAAGTAGGAAAGAATATTTTCCAAAGCTTTTTTCCGGGAAAATAAGGTTTCTCCCGAAAGATAAGGAATCCATTGTTCCACACTAAAAACCGTTGTATCCGGATTAGTCTCCAGTAACATTCCTATATAATATAAACTTTCCAGCGTACGGACACTGGTAGTTCCTACGGCAATCACATTCCCGGAATGGGAAAGCAGCTTTTCCACACTCTCTTTTTTCACGGTAAAAAGCTCGGTATGCATGGCATGCTCCCCTATGGTTTTTGTTTTTACAGGACGGAAGGTTCCTGCTCCTACATGTAAAGTCAGTTCTTCCCGGAGCACATTCTTTTTATCCAGTTCCCGGAATACATGTTCCGTAAAATGCAATCCGGCAGTTGGGGCTGCCACAGACCCTTTTATTTTGGAATATACTGTTTGATATGTGTTGAGATCAGTCTTTTCCGTTTTCCTGTTAAGGTAAGGAGGTATGGGAAGTTCTCCGGCATTTTCCAGGATGTCGGCAAAAGTCACAGAAGGATTATTCCAGGAAAATTCAATGAGAAAGCTGTCCTCATGCTTTTCCTTTAATTCTGCTACCAGTGCAATTTCCTTTCCATTGACAGAAAGAGCCTGGGATAACTTTCCTTCTTTCCATTTTTTGAGGTTACCGACCAGACATACCCAGGTACATTTTTCCGTTTGTTGAAAAACCGATTCATATTCCGATGGAGAAAAGGGTTCGAGGCAGAATATCTCAATTTTAGCGCCGGTATCCTTAAAGAAATGTAAGCGGGCATGGATGACTTTTGTATTATTAAAAAACAATAATGTTCCGGAAGGGATATAGTCCGGTAACCGATTAAAAACCGATTCACTGATCAGTCCGTTTTCATATACCAGCAATCGTGAGGTATCTCTCTCGTTTAAAGGATATTTAGGGATTCGTTCCTCCGGGAGAGAATAGTCATAATCATCAATACAAATATCAAAAGGCGTGTCCATTTCGGGTAATTGTTAAGTTGCCAGAGGAAAAACAAAAATTCCTTTTTCATTCCTAAGGTTGTAATTTTGCACAAAAATAGTCAACTTTGTCAGAATAAATAAAACCCAATGCATTATGAGTGTAAAGATAGGAGATAAAGTACGTTTTCTCAACGCTGTAGGAGGTGGAATTGTAAAACGTTTTATTGATAAAAACCTGGTCAGTGTGGAAGAAGACGATGGATTCGAAACCCCTGTCCTGATAAGAGAATGTGTGGTCATAGAGCCGGCAGAAGGGACTATTAAGCCAGCTCCTAAAGTGACATCCGCTCCGGTAGAACCCCGGCTTTCCAAAGATGTTACTCCGCAACCGGAAATAAAAAAAGAAAAAAAACCGGAAATCGTAGAAACACCGGAAGGTGAGCAATTGTCAGTCATGCTGGCTTTTCTTCCGAATCAGCCTAAAAGCCTGCAGAATACGACTTTTGACTGTTATCTGGTTAATGACAGCAATTATTATCTGTTTGTCAATTATATGAATAAATCCGGTAATTTATGGAATAGCCGTTATTCGGGAGTGATAGAACCCAACATTAAAATCTTCATGGAGGAATTTTCAAAAGAAGACCTGAATGATCTGGAACGGGTTTGTATCCAATTCATTGCTTATAAAGAAAACAAACCGTTCCGGGTAAAAAACCCGGCTTCCGTAGAATTGAAAATAGATACCGTTAAGTTTTATAAACTCCATAGTTTCCGTGAGAATGATTATTTCGATGAAGAAGCATTGATTTTCCCGATAGTGAAAAATGATATTCCGGAAAAAACCTTCCATATAGATCCGAAAGCGCTTGAAAGAGCCATGAAGGAAAAACAGGCAGCCGAAAATCCCCGGCAGCATCCGGACAGGAAAAAAGAACCGTCTCAGGTGATTGAGGTAGACCTCCATGCCACCGAATTACTGGATACGCTGACGGGGATGAGCAATGCGGATATTTTACATTACCAACTGGAAAAATTCAATGAAACCTTAGCGGCTTTCCAGGGGAAAAAGGGACAAAAGATCGTATTTATTCATGGGAAGGGAGACGGCGTACTGCGTAAGGCCATCCTGGATGAATTAAAAACAAAATACAAAGGCTATTATTTTCAGGATGCTTCTTTCCGGGAATACGGATATGGAGCAACTATGGTACAGATACGTTAAGCATCCATCGTTTTGTAGAGACACAATGTCTTGAATTTAAGTACCGTGTGCTGAGGCCTCACGGCTAGTAATATATTATCTCTACGGAGCTGTGACTGCTCTGTAGTCGGAAAAGAAAAAGCCGCGGAGCGGCAATATATTATTAGCCGTGAGGCCTCAGCACACGGCTTTCTTTTGTATGTATGCTTTATAAATTCCACATAGACAGCTTTTATTGTCTTGCTTTTTATTCTCTTATTTTCCTACCTAAGAATCAAATTATTATCTTTTTGATTAAAAACAGCAAAGACGTTGCTTTAATCACAATTTATAACTATTTTCGCCACAGTTTTTTAATTTATTCCGACAAGTTTCCTGAACAATACAGGGTGAAAGATTGTCTTGATAAAATAACTCCGTGGTTTATATCTCCTTAAAGAAACACGGTGACTTTGTAAAAGTCAAAACAGGAGAAAGCATTCTTTAGTTTTTATCTTTTAGTTTTTGTATTAGAAATGAGAAAATGGCGCATGGAAGATTCAGCGGAACTGTACAATATTAACGGTTGGGGGCTGAATTATTTTTCTATCAATGAAAAAGGGAATGTTATCGTAACCCCTAAAAAAGGCGGAGTAGCTGTTGATTTGAAAGAATTGATGGATGAACTTCAGTTGCGGGATGTTCCGGCTCCGGTACTGGTACGTTTTCCCGATATCCTGGACAACCGGATCGAGAAAATCTCCAATTGTTTTAAACAGGCTTCCGAAGAATATGGTTATACAGCCAAGAACTATATCATATATCCCATTAAGGTAAACCAGATGCGCCCTGTGGTAGAAGAAATCGTAAGCCACGGAAAAAGATTCAATATTGGTCTTGAAGCTGGCTCTAAGCCTGAACTTCACGCTGTTCTGGCAATTAATACGGATCCGGAATCTTTAATTATCTGTAACGGATATAAGGATAAAGATTATGTGGAACTGGCGTTGTTAGCTCAGAAAATGGGCAAATGTATTTTCCTTGTGGTGGAAAAACTCAACGAGCTTAAACTGATTGCTACTATCTCCAAACGACTTGGAATGAAAGCAAACATCGGTATACGGATTAAACTTGCCAGCGCCGGAAGCGGGAAGTGGGAAGAGTCCGGGGGGGATGTGAGTAAGTTCGGTCTGAATTCCAGTGAATTGTTAGAAGCATTGGACTTTATTGATAAGAATGAGATGCACGACTGGCTGAAGCTGATCCATTTCCATATCGGTAGCCAGATTACTAAAATCCGACTTATTAAGAATGCGCTGCGGGAAGCATCGCAGTTTTTTGTCCAGCTTCAAAGCCTCAATTACAACATAGAATTTGTAGATATCGGCGGTGGTTTGGGCGTAGATTATGATGGTACCCGTTCTTTGCGGGAGAGTAGTATGAATTATTCGATTCAGGAATATGTAAACGACTCGATTTCCGCGTTGGTAGATGCCTGTACAAAGAACGATATTCCGCAACCGAATATCATTACCGAATCAGGGCGTTCTCTTACTGCCCATCATTCGGTATTGATTTTTGAAGTGATGGAAACTACTTCTCTTCCTTCCTGGAATGAAGAAGACACGGTGAATGAAGAAGATCATGAACTGGTACGTGAATTGTATGATTTATGGGATAACCTGAATCATCCGCGTGTGCTGGAAACCTGGCATGATTCGCTGCAGATCCGGGAAGAAGCACTGGATCTTTTTAGCCTCGGGTTACTTGATTTACGGACACGTGCCCAGGTAGAACGTTTATTCTGGTCTATTGCAAGGGAAGTACATGAGGCTGCTTCTCAAACCAAGCATGCACCGGAGGAACTGAAGAAAATATCAAAAATGCTGGCGGACAAATATTTTTGTAATTTCTCTCTTTTCCAGTCTTTGCCGGATTCATGGGCTATCGACCAGATATTTCCGATTATGCCGATTTCCCGGCTGAATGAAAAACCGGACCGGACAGCAACGTTGCAGGATGTTACCTGCGATTCTGACGGAAAAATAGATAATTTTATTTCTACCCGGAATTTTTCTTATCATTTACCTGTCCACCAGTTAAATAAAAAGGATCCCTATTACATCGGTGTATTTCTTGTAGGAGCTTATCAGGAGATATTAGGGGACCTGCATAATCTCTTCGGGGATACGAACGCAGTCCATATCAGTGTTTATAAAGACAGGTATGAGATAGATAAGATGATTGACGGGGAAACCATTGCGGAAGTACTGGATTATGTGCAATACAATCACAAACGATTGGTAAGAAATGTGGAAACCTGGGTGACTAGTTCTGTGAAAAACGGAGCGATTACCGTAGAAGAAGGACGGGAATTCCTTTCTAATTACCGTTCAGGTTTGTATGGATATACTTATCTGGAATAGTTTTGAGGAAGTGATGTCTTCTTTTTATATGTATTTTATAAGAATAGATTTAAGATAAATAAACAGGGAAAGGAGTGGGTTGAATTTCGACCCACTCCTTTTTGCCAGATGAGTTTATTATCCTGTGTATAACCCTTCCCCTTTTGACTTCGTCAAAAGGTACTTCCCTTCGGAGAAGGGAAGAGGGGTCTGGTATCTTATCTTTTATATGCATCCGATGATAAGCTGCGTATGCATAACAAGCTAGTTTAAAACTTGTCTATCAGGATAAATTTCCCGGTATGATCTTTCTTATACATTTTCCCGGACCGGGGCTTTGTGCGAGTGTCTTCTACTTCTGCGCGTATTTCTTCTGACCAGTCTCCGTTTTTCCATTCATATTCACTTACTTTCATAGAAACAGGATAATCGTATTTGTCATATTTATATTTTACTTCCATTTTATTCTCCGGAAGCCAGTCTTCTGTTTTCTTATTCCATCTGTACTCTATTTTCAGAACAGGGTTTTCCTGCAAATCGTATTTCGTTTCGGTTTTGTTGATTTGTCTCCATGTTTCTACATTTGAATCCCATTTGTATTCGATCCTTATGTCGAGCAGGTTTATACTGTCCCATTGAGCTACCGTCTTTGAAAAATTTTCCCCGCTTGCTTTCCTGGCCATAATGATGTTCTTGCCGTCTTCTTCATACGATTCTATTTCCAGCGGTTCATCAGAAACCAGCGATTCTTCTTCCGGTACTACCCGGAAACCTTCCGGAATAACTTCTCCGCGTAACTCGTAGATAAAGAAAAGCCATTCCGTTACCTTTTTATAAACCTGGGGATTAATATCCTGCCGGTAACTTTCCCATGATTCTTTGTAAGGCTCCAGGTATTCTTCTTCATATTTTTCTACTCTGTTCCATCTTCTGTTATACAAGACATCATACCCGTAGGCAATTACTTTTACCGATTGTGCGGCAAGGCTATTTCCGATTTCATCTGCCAACCGGTCGTATGAGCCGGTATCAGGGTCCAATGTTTTATAATCATTCATCAGCGTTATGAGCAATTGAATTTCCGCAGGAGGGTAATTATTATATTTTTCCTGTACTCTTTTTTTAAAGGCCTCCGTATGAGTTTCGAAATAATTTTCATCATCATTATCGGGATTGTCGTCATAAGCAATCCATTCAAAATAGGAAGCCAAGGCTGAAATAAGAGCTATCTTTTCACCTAACGGTTTTTCATCGGACAATAAAAAGCTGATATATTCTTCTTCCGGAACGCCTGTTTTCTGTGTTCCGAAAATAAAAGGATCCTCCTGATACAAGTAGTGAAATTCCAGTCCGGGAAGAAAAGTGGAATCGGCGAAAGTGAATTTCCCGATCAGCAGTATGATAAACAGCAGATAAAATTTTCTCATAAGTTATTATTAATAGGATGTTAAGTAATCGCTTGTGTGAATGAATTAAAAAGGCAAAGAAACTAATAATATTTAGTAATTTACCGGTATGAAGGCTATTTGTAAGATATATTTTTCTTATTCATGGAACATTCATATAAGAAATAATAGAAAAAGGAAATAGACTGAACCTATTTCCTTTCCTATTTAAAGCGCTAATTTTCTATGTCAATCTTAACTTCTTATATTTTTTAATAAGTTTAGCTTATTTAGCAAACATATCCTTTACATCTACTTTTTCTCTCTGCGCTTCAGTCGCCCTTTCCCATTCATGCACCTGCATACCGGTCATTCCGGCTACAATATTGCCGGGGAAAGTCGTAACCGCATTGTTGTAATAAGTGATGGAAGCACTCAGATACCTTCTTCCGGCAGCAATCTGCTCTTCACATTCATTCAGGGAGAACTGAAGTGTTGTAAACTGCTGGCTGGCTTTTAACTGAGGATAATTCTCAACCTGTACCATCAATTGTTTTAGTAACTTATCCGTTTCACCTTCTGCCTGGTAATCTTTCGGATTTCCGGCTACGGATTGACGTAATGCCGTAATTTTTTCGAATACTTCCTTTTCAAAGTCCGTGTATTTTTCCAATACGGCTACCAGGTTCGGAATTAACTCGTTTCTCTTTATAAACAAAGCATCCAGTGAAGATTTGGCATTCTCAACCTGGTTTCTTGTTCTTTTTAATTTATTAAACTGGGAAATATAAGTTCCCAATACAAAAATTACGATACCCAGGATAATGTAAGCAATCATATTCGTTATTTTTTATTTCCAGATTTTTATATTTAATTTCAGATCATCCACAATAGCAAATTGGTTGCAAAGGTCCTGATAGAAATCAATCATCATTTTATTATCATCTTTCGTCAGGGATTTGGACAGATTTACTTCAAAATTATTTTTTCCGCTGTTATTGGCTACGGTGATTCTGTTGTTATAGAAAGCAATGTAATATTGTCCTTTTGTTCTGAGTGTAAGCTGTTTTATGCGTTCCATCATAGCTGGTGTTATAATGTACCGGGCTTCAATCTGGTCACTGCCATATACATTGAACATTTTCATAAATTCCGGATCCTCCAGCATAATTTTCTCTCCTTCTACATTTGTATAGAGAGAGATGTCGTTATCCGTAAAGAAGCCTTTCACTCCTGTTTTGGGAATCACATATACCGGGGAATTAAATGATTTATTGAACCTTGCCATGAAAAACTGACCGTAAAAAGCATAATCCGGATCTTCATTTTCCTTCATTGTCTTTTTAATTACGGAAACTGTCAGGTCACAAAACTGGAAGGGTACGCCATTATGCCGTCCGATGATCAGGTCATTTCCGGTAATGGCATAATTTCTTTCCCTGAATAACCCACTCTCCATCAAGTCTGCCAGGTTCACATGGCCATGAAGTACATACTGTGCATTCGGACTTACAAATTTTACAATCCTTTCAAATACTTTTGTTTTAAATGTATAATCAGCAGCTTGTTCAATAGTTCCTCCTCCTTCTTTAAAAGCTTTCATCTGTTTCGGACGTATGACTATAAAATAAAAGGCATAGAAAAGTACGAACAGGATTCCCATAGGAATATATATTTGGGAAGTATCAAAAGTTCTTCCTTTGGTAAATGCGTTGAAGTATATATATCCCATAAAACCAATCATTACCACGAAAGAGGCAGTGGTCATCAGAAGTTTTGTTTTCCGGGATTTTTTTCTGGTTTCTTCTACTGCCTGTACCGAATCACCCAGTTCTGAATTCAAAAACTCCCGGAACTCTTCTACTGTTTTTAAAGGTGTTGTTTCATTCTCATATTCTACCGGGGCATCTTCATCCTCTTCCCGGTATATATCCGTAAGGGTGTCCATAATCTGATTCACATCCGCACCGCTTAACAGGTTTTTGAAATCAGTTACAAAGGAAGAATGGACAGGTAAAGAATATAATTTCCCGGGTTCTTTATCCAAAGAGATCATTAGAAAATCAATAGGATACATTTTATATGTAATTTTTCCCAGTGGAATAATAAATTTGTATTCTTTTGATTCCATAATATTAGTAGCTTTTGCGCCCCCTGTTATCCGGTCAAATAATGCATCGATTTCCTGTGTCCGTTTATTTATCTTTACTATTTTAGAGATCGCATATCCCAAATACATGATAATTGCAAATGCGAGAGCAAGTTTCGGGTATAAAGCATCTATCTGGATAAACCCAAACAAGTATTTCCCCAGAAAAGCAGCGATTACGATAATTACTAAAATAATGAGAGAATAATTAATGAATGTGAGTTTTTTATCTCTAGCATGCATCTTAAGCAATGCAGCCTTCAATTCTTCATTGTACATGATGGATTAATTTTGATAAAATATATAACCTTGGATTAACATACACTTTACAAAAGTAACATTTATTTACTTTTTTCAAAATGTTACAATGTAATAATTCTCCTATATTTTTCTGGTATTTCCGGAAATAAATACAGAAACAGTCGGGTATTAATAAGGTATTAAAAAAAGTAGTATTTATTATTTTTAATATTTTTTAATTTTTACTACATCAAAGAAAATCATTCTTAAGCTGATTCACTGCTGTGTTTCTTACTGGATGGAATTAAAAAGATTAATATTACCTTTGCACCTTCATTTCCATTATGGTACAAAGAATAAGAAAAACTTTTTTCAGTATAAAGCGCTATTTAATTGCCGGAGCAGGAACGCTAAGTCTTGTTCTTGGGATTATCGGTATTTTTCTTCCTTTGCTTCCGACGACTCCTTTTCTTTTACTTACGGCTTATTGTTATCTGAAAAGTTCCCCCAGATTATATCACTGGCTGATTAACCAGCCCCGACTGGGAGCCTATATTCTCAATTATCAGAAATACAAGGTTATTCCTGTAAAAGCAAAGATATCTGCCATTTCATTATTATGGACCTCTATTCTCTTTTGCATTATTTTCGTAGTAGATATGCTTTGGTTGCGGATATTATTATTTGCAATTGCTACAGGAGTTACGATTCATATTTTATCCTACAAAAGCTACCGGGAAGAAAAGTAAAGAATGCTTCCGGAATCAGAAAAGGCAGCTCCCGATCGGCTTTTTTCTTATCCCATCGCTTTTCCATGATTTGAATGTCAGAATATTAGACTAATTCATTACTTTTGCAGGCAGGAATAATTTTAAGATATCTTATATATACATGGCAAAAGAAATAAAAGAACTGACTTCCAGAAAAGAGAGTTTTTCACAGTGGTATCAGGATCTGGTGCTGAAAGCAGATCTTGCGGAAAATTCAGCAGTACGGGGCTGTATGGTGATCAAACCTTACGGATATGCTATCTGGGAGAAAATGCAGCAGCAACTGGACAAAATGTTTAAAGACACAGGACATGTGAATGCTTATTTTCCACTATTCATTCCCAAATCTTTTTTAAGCAAAGAAGCTGCCCATGTAGAAGGGTTTGTAAAAGAATGTGCTGTCGTAACTCATTACCGGCTTAAGAATAGTCCGGATGGAAAAGGGGTTGTGGTTGACCCGGAAGCCCGGTTGGAAGAAGAGTTAATTGTGCGGCCTACTTCGGAGACTATTATATGGAATACGTATAAAAACTGGATTCAGTCTTATAGAGATCTTCCTGTCCTTTGTAATCAATGGGCGAATGTAGTAAGATGGGAAATGCGTACCCGTCTGTTTCTCAGAACAGCAGAATTTCTGTGGCAGGAAGGGCACACGGCACATGCTACCCGTGAAGAGGCTGAAGAAGAAGCAAGGAAAATGCTGGATGTATACGCCACATTTGCTGAAAAGTTTATGGCAGTTCCTGTGATAAAAGGAGTAAAATCTGCCAATGAGCGTTTTGCCGGAGCTGTGGAAACGTTTGCTATTGAAGCGCTTATGCAGGATGGAAAAGCATTGCAGGCCGGTACTTCTCATTTCCTGGGACAAAACTTTGCAAAAGCTTTTGATGTAACTTTTGCAACAAAAGAAGGGACACAGGAATATGTATGGGCTACCTCCTGGGGAGTTTCTACCCGTTTGATGGGAGCATTGATTATGACTCATTCGGATGACAACGGACTGGTATTGCCTCCTGCACTGGCTCCTTACCAGGTGGTAATTGTACCTATCTACCGGAATGATGAACAGTTGGCAAAGATTGATGAAAAGGTACATGGCATTATAGAAAAGCTGAAAGCATTAGGTATTTCGGTTAAATACGATAATGCGGATAATAAAAAACCCGGATGGAAATTCGCGGAATATGAGTTGAAAGGAGTACCTGTAAGGTTAGCAATGGGCGGACGTGATCTTGAAAATAATACTATCGAAGTTGCCCGCCGGGATACGCTTACCAAAGAAACAATTTCCTGTGATGGCATTGAAATGTATATTCAGAAATTATTGGTGGATATTCAGGAAAACATTTTTAATAAAGCAATTGATTTCCGGGCAAAACATACAATTTCTGTCGATACCTACGAAGAGTTTAAGGAGAAAATCGAAGATGGAGGATTTATTCTTGCACATTGGGACGGAACGCCGGAAACAGAAGAGAAAATCAAGAATGAAACTAAGGCGACCATCCGCTGTATTCCTCTGGAAGGAGACGAAACACCAGGAAAATGTATGGTAACCGGAAAACCGTCTGTGAAAAGAGTAGTATTTGCAAGAGCTTATTAATAATAGCTTTCCCCCTCATCAATAAGTGGAAAAAATGACTCTGAATCTATTTTTATTTATGAAAATAAATTATCCACCTTTTACAACAATTAATCCACCCCGGATTGATATTTAGCTTTTATATTTGCATCAGGATTTTTGAATTTTCATAGTGTGTTGAGTTTTATTTTTTCATGTTTTAAGGATTAGGGTTTGTATTTGAGCATTAAGGGGGATTTCCCTCTTAATGTCCAAATTTTAAAAATCCTGGTCTTTTTCTTTTTTCTCTCCTTGTTTATTGCATTTTCTTCTTAAGAGCCGGATAAAGGTCATTTTTTACCCATTTAAATTCAGGCTCTGTCTGTAAGGCTTTCTGATACATTTGCAATGCTTCTTTATCTTGTTTCATTTCTTCATAATACATTCCAAGTAATGCGAGCACATTCAGATAGTACCAGTTATCTTTGACCTGGTTATTTGTTTCCATTAAACGAATGCTTTTTCTGAACAGGCGAAGAGCCTCCTTTTTGTTCCCACCAAAAGCTTTAGGAGCATAGTAGCATAAGTTGGCTTTGTCAATCACTACCTGTATGTTATCCGGATCTATTTTATAAGCTTTATTAATGTATTTAGAACTCTGATATCCGAGTTTTATTGCTTTCATTTTGCTCATGGCAATTTTGAAGTTCAGAAGGGCTCCTTTATAGGATAAGGCTGTGGGGTTATCCGGAGAAGCTACCAGAATCTGTTCGATCAGCTTTTCTCCCTTTTTAATATATTCATTGGCGGAATCGTTTTTATTATTACCCATCAGATATCCAATGTATCCGTAATAATAATTCAGAAGTTCCAGTTTTTTATCTACCGAAGTATATTGCCGGTTTTCCATTTTTGTGATAATGGTTTTCCATTTATCCATCCGACCTTCTATATAGGCATGATAAATTTCCTTTTTTTCTGTCTGGGCTGGCAGAAAAGAAGATAAGGAATCAATCAGAAAGATTCCTAAAAAGAAGATAAGATATTTCGACCTTTTCATATTATATTTCGTTGTTTGTGTTTTACAAGAGCCTGAATAATAATCCCTAGAAAGACAAGTTGCTGGGGAATCATCAGGAGAATATTTTTAATTACGGACTGATGGCTGGCTAAAGAAACAAAAAGCCGGATCAACAGAATAATTATGATATACATTATAAAAAAAACAGGAGGACAAAAGATCCATAAATAAAAAGGTGCCATGGTAGTCAGCATACCATAAAGTACGGTTAGGCATGTACTGTCTCCGAAAAACCGGAATACATTTTTCGAAAAGCCGTTTATAGCTTCTTGCAAAGAAGAATACATCGTACAGGAAATATCTTCCCCACCCAGTAAAGTAGCGACATTCAGTTTTCTTTGTTTGTATTCCATAATGATAGCAATATCTTCCACCTGATTACCTTTTACCATTCTATGAGGCTGTAGGAGGAAATAGGTTTCCGCATCAAAACACATAAACTGGCCATTGGCTGCTGCCAGTGCTTTTTGGCCGGGAACCATCCTTATTAAAGGCAACGGAAGAAGAGACAATAAAATCCAGTTCATTAAAGGAACAGCAAGGTAAGTTCCTAACGAAGGCATATGCTGAGTCGGAAAAACAGAAAGAAGCTTAAGATGATAAGACCGCATATAAGATACTGTTTTTTCTACGATCCCTTTCCCGATTCTTACATCTGCATCCAGAAACAACAGGGTCTTTCCTTTTGCTGCCTGCGCAAGCTGATGACAGGCGAAATTCTTTCCTAACCAACCTTTAGGTAGCGTAGTACCGTTTATTATTTTTATAAAAGGGCATCTTTCAATATACCTTTCAACGATTTCCTTTGTCCGGTCAGAAGATGAATCGTTATATACAATTACTTCAAGTGACCGGTAAGTAAGAGTTGAAATATCTTCCAGCAATTTCCCGATGTTATTTTCTTCATTACGGGCAGGAATCAATATGGAAACCAGCGAACAATCATGAATTTCTACGTCTTCCGGTAAGTATAAACGGGAAACCCAATTCACAAAACTCACTGTCAGCCTTATTAAGCCAACTACAATCAATATCCATCCTATTGTATACATTTTTCCTGTTGCCGGAGTTTACAAAAATCAAAATACTCATTATAAGCCTGTTCTATCTCCTGTATATTGCAGGGATAAAAGGGTTGATATTCTTTAAAATAAATATGCAGGGAAGGTTTTCGTTCTGACATATATTCGATCATGTTTATATTAAAAAATAAATGGATATCATTTTTTACATGTCGTAGCAAATAGATAATTCCTTTTTGAAAACGGAAATCAGCCGTATACAGGCTTTCGATTTTTCCCTGGGGAAACAAAAGCACAAGGTTATTCCTGTCTTTTAGTAAATGCAGGCAATAATCGAGACTTTTCACTATTTCCCGGGAATTCTTCTTTACAGAAAATGCACCTCCCCCACTCAGGAAGCGATTCTTTTCCAATTGTTCTTCAAGCATCATGGCATGAAATTTCCGTTGGAAGACAGTACGGTTAAGACGATAGGGAATAAAAGAATCCCACCAGGAAAAATGATTGGCAATTAAGAGCACAGGCAATCCCTTATCAGGACTATCTGCTGAGAAAAAAATGTTTTTAAAGTTCCTTTCCAGTTTATAACCGGAATAAAAATTACAAATCATTTTTCCGAACCATGTATGTTGTGCTTCAATCATCTGAGAAAAAAATAGCTGTATGTCCCTATAAGTATGAAAAAAACAAGTTGGATTCCGAATGCTCCTCTCGCCAGAATATTATTACTTTGTATGTGTAAAATTTCAAATCCGGAATGAAAAACAACAGAAGCCAGAAACCAGGCAACAAAATTTTCCGGAGGCGGATATCCGGTTGTGAAATGCCACATTTCCATGTAAGGGGCTACCCATTCAAGAAACAAATCATAAAATACCATTAATAATGCCCCGGTAAGGATGCGTGACACAGGCTTTGAAAATTTCCGGGAAACAATATCATGCGTGGCATATATCAGATAAAGCCAGTTAAGGCCGATAATCAATGGAGTACCATTAATTTTGATCCCCAGGGCACGATCATACATATAATCTCCGAATATCTTGCCTGTGCGGATTCCTGCCATTTCAAAAAAGAAAGAAGAAATAATAATAAAAAGGAAAAACAATACGGTTTGTTTATTCCAGTTCCGGTGGTAATAAAGGATGACCCCGATTACCAGTAAAAGGGAAAGTGCAGTAATGGAAATAAAAAGCGGACGGGTAAAAGGCAATATAAATAATCCCAATCCTACCAGATAGAAACTGGCAAAGGGGGTACTTTTCCATTTTTCCGGTAACGTTTTTATACTATTTTCCTCCATATTTCAATGTAATTTCTTTCTCTACAATTTCCGCACTTGCCAGACAAAGAGGAATCCCTCCGCCCGGATGAGCACTTCCCCCTACAAAATACAGGTCATTTATTTGTTTTAAATAATTAGGATGGCGCAGAAAAGCCGACATGGGAGAATTGGAAGCCGGGCCATACAATGCACCGTCTACGCTTAATGTTTGTTCTTCAATGGTCTGTGGATTGGCAATCTGTTCGGCTTCAATATAATTTTCAATAGCCGTATTCAGTGTTTTGTTTATTTTAGCAATAATATTTTTCCGTGCCCGGGAAATAAGTTCTTCCCAGTCCTGCCCGTCATCTGCAGGTGCATTGACCATTACAAACCAGTTTTCACATCCCGGAGGGGCATCTTCTTTCACAAGTTTAGAACTGATAAATATATAGATGGTCGGATCATCCGGTAATGTTTTTTCATCGAATATCTTTTTGAATTCTTTTTTATAATTGTCTGAAAAAAGCACATTATGGAGTTCTAGCCTGGAGTAGGTATGCCTTATTCCCCAATAAAAAACAAGCGCGGAAGAAGAAGGAGCAAGTTTATTCAATCGTTTACGCAAAGGATGCTCGGGTATCATATAATTTGCTACGTACCGGACATCCGAATCGGAAATGACAATATCAAAATCTTCTGCTTTCCCTTCGTATACTAATCCGGTAGCTTTTCCATTTCTTGTGATTATTTCTTCTACCTTTTTCCCGAAACAAAATTTGACTTCGTTTTTAAGAGCAAGCAGATAAATACTATGAATAATAGCATACATCCCTTTTTCAGGGAAAAAAGAACCGATATTATTTTCAAGATGAGCAATCATATTCAATGTAGCAGGAGCACGGTAAGGACTGGATCCGTTATAGGTAGCATAGCGGTCAAACAGTTGTACGATACGTGAATCCCGGAAATCTCGGCGATTGGCACCGTGCATTGTCCGGAAAAAATCCAGCTTGAATAGTTTTCTTCCCAGCTTCCTATAGGGAGCCGTATTGAAGTCGGATAACTTTTGAAAAGAACTGAAAATAAATACAGGTGCGCTCAGTTCATACATTTCTTTTGCCTGTTGCATTCTCTGTATGAAATGATCAGGATCTTCCCATGTTTTATCTTTTATTTCTTCTACCAGTTGTTCTTTGTCATGATAAAAATTAAAAAGGGTACCATCCGGAAAGAAATATTTACAATTGACATCCAGTCTCCGGTAAGGCAAATAATCGGCCATGTCTTCCCCACATAAACGGAAAAGCTCCTCCGCAAGCTCCGGCAATGTGAAAAGCGATGGCCCGGTATCGAAACGATAATCCTTAAGGTATAACTCGGATATTTTTCCTCCCGGATAATTGTTTTTTTCGTATACCGTTACTTCATGCCCCTTCACTGCCATACGCACTGCCGCTGCCAGTCCGGCAATTCCTGAACCTATGATTCCTATTTTCATGCGTAATTACTCATCTGATGGATTAAAAGCCTGCTCAGGAAACGTTCGAAAATAATGCGAAACCATATTGTGTAGGTCTGTGGAAACCTTTCCATATCTTTTTCGATCTCTTTAAGATTCATATATCTGTAGGCGGAAACTTCTTCCGGATTTATTTCCGGAAGTATATCACTTTTGCCGACAAATACGTAATCCATTTCATGCTCGATCAGAGAATTCTCCAATGGTTCCTTATAATGAAATTTTAATACATAATCCAGTTCTGCTGTCAATCCCATTTCTTCTTTTAACCGGCGATTGGCTGCCTCAAAGATATCCTGTCCGGGAAAAGGGTGGCTGCAACAGGTGTTTGTCCATAATCCGCCCGAGTGATATTTGTGTTCTGCCCTCCGATGAATCAGTAATTCTTTTCTGGAATTAAAAATAAAGACAGAAAATGCCCGGTGCAACAATCCTTTCTCATGTGCTTCCAGCTTTTCCATTATTCCTATCGGAATATCGTTGTTATCTACAAGAATAACCATATCAATTAAATTTGGTCGTGAAATATGCTTTTCCCAACAGAAGCATTTTCTTCCTGTTGAATATTCGTATACGTGTGCCCATTAACTCCTCGGCCGGAGTGAGCTCGATTCTTTTTGTAAGGGACTGGTAATATAAATAGGCTGTATATACTCCCAGGCGGGCACATTCCGGGAGTTGCTTTATCCCTTCCAAAGCTACCTGATAATCTTCATAAATATCCTGTAAAATCTGTTTCTTATTAAATTCATTCAGAGGTTCCTCTTTAAGCATCGGGAAATAAACACGGTGAAGATGATGGGTATCATGTTTCAGGTCCCGCAGGAAATTTATTTTTTGGAAAGCTGCTCCAAGCCTCATCGCATACGGTTTCAATAAATTGTATTTCCTGTTGTCTCCCCGGACAAACACTTTCAGGCACATAAGTCCTACTGCCTCCGATGAGCCAT
Source organism: Candidatus Azobacteroides sp. (assembly GCA_021201815.1). Taxonomy (GTDB): domain Bacteria; phylum Bacteroidota; class Bacteroidia; order Bacteroidales; family WRGA01; genus WRGA01. The sequence goes on from JAJQEC010000114.1 coordinate 54,916, forward strand.
AGATATATTCCTTTATTTCTTCTTCCCCGAACGTATTTTTATAAAGGTCACTTTTCATACTATCCAGAAAAGCCTGAATTAATTCGTCCGGAATGTCATATTTTTTCACCGTGTGTTGAAAAGCATTCAATACAGGATTTGTACTGATTCCTCTTTTAAGAGCCCGGTAATATTCATGCTCAAACTCTTTTAATAACATTTCCTGGTCATACTCATGAAAAGTATCCACAATTTCGTCAGCAACTCTTACAAAACCATAAATACTATATATTGCATCCCGTATACAGGGATGCAAGAATCTGCAACCTACAGAAAAAGATGTGCTGTAAGTGGAGGTTATCATTCTGCTTGTCTCACAAGAAACATGATGAAAGAGCGTATCCATATTATTCTGGTTCTGTTTTTAATTCCTTTTATTTCCTAAATAAGCCATTAGCTGTTCTGCTGCTATTTTTCCGGAAATGATGGCTGTAGGCACTCCCGGTCCGGGTACGGTAAGCTGTCCCGTATAAAATAAATTCCGTATCTTTTTATTCCGTATCTTCGGTTTTAAGAAAGCAGTCTGGAATAACGTATTGGCTAATCCGTATGCATTTCCTTTATATGCATGATAATCGGAGATAAAATCCGAACCGGCATAAGATTCGTAAAAAAGCACATTTTCTTTTATTGATTGCCCGGTCATTTTTTCCATCCGATCGATAATTTCTTCAAAGTACCGTTCCCTTATTTCTTTGGTATCTTTTAATCCTACGGCTAGCGGAATCAGTATAATTGCTGCTTCCTTCCCCTCCGGTGCCAGACGGGAGTCCGTTTTTGAAGGAAAACTTGCATAAAACAAGGGTTTCGCCGGCCAACCGGGATGCTTATATACTTTTTCTACATGCGCTTCAAAATCCGTATCAAAAAACAAGGTATGATGAGAAACATTTTCCAGTTTCTTATTAAACCCAATGTAAAAAAGAAGCGCCGATGGAGCCATTACCCGTTTTTGCCAGTAAGCTTCTTTATAATTTCTTTCGTTCTTCTCCAATAATAATTCCGTATAATGATAATCGGCACCTGAAATAACAGCATCTGCTGCCTGCTTTTTTCCTTTTACAACTATTTCTCTGACCAGTCTGTTTCCGGTAATAATCTTTTCCACAGGAGACGAAGTTTCTATTTTCACACCAAGACTTTCTGCCAGTTTTTTAATCCCGGCTACCAGTTCAAACATTCCCCCTTCGATATGCCAGGTGCCCAGTTTCATATCCGCATAATTCATAAAACAATAAAATGCAGGCATGTCCATTGCTTTGGCACCGAGGAAGAGAACCGGAAATTCCAGGGCCTGACGCAACTGCTTATTCTTAAATCGCCTTCTTACCTTACTCCCCAGAGTAGTAAAAAACTGAGGAAAACGGCCTGCTACTTCCGGCATAACAAGCTCCAGAGGAGACTTTCCCGGTTTATAAACCACTTTCTCCATGGCTACTTTATAATTGTAACCGGCTTCTTCTATAAATTTCTTCAGCCGCTTTCCACTTCCGGGCTCGATTTTATCAAACACCTCTACTGTCTGCTTAAAATCAGCAGGAATACAGACCGTCTGCTTTTTTCCGAAACATATTTCATATCCGGGATCAAGACGAATAAGGCGGTAAAAGTCCGTGGTTTTTTTGCCAAAGTCGGCAAAAAATTTCTCAAAGACATCCGGCATCCAGTAAAAAGTGGGCCCCATATCGAATGTGAAGCCGTCTTTACAGAATTTCCTGGCCCTTCCTCCTATCAATTCGTTCTTTTCATATATGGTTACATCGTATCCGCTGCTTGCCAGGTAGCAAGCAGCAGAAAGCCCGGATAATCCGGCACCTATGACCTTAATCTTTTTCAATTGATCTGTATATAACTTAGCGAAATCGTGTTTTCCAAACTTATAAACACATCGCTTAATCGAATTGTTTAATAGTATCCGGGATTCAAAATAAAAAATCGTATCATAAAGTTTTGATTTATCTTTGCATCTTTTAAAAACAAACGATATGGATAGCAGTTCTTCAATAGAAAAAGATCTTGAGTTGATAAAATCGACCTCTCCTTTAATACATAATATCACAAATTATGTAGTAATGAATAATACAGCCAACGGGCTATTAGCCATCGGGGCTTCTCCGGTAATGGCACATGCTCCGGAAGAAGTGGCAGAAATGACTTCCATATCTTCCGCACTGGTTCTCAACATCGGCACCCTGGAAGAGAGCTGGGTAAAAGCTATGCTAATTGCAGGAAGGACAGCTCTTTCTAACGGTATACCGGTCATTTTTGATCCGGTAGGTGCCGGCGCCACTTCTTACCGGAATGAGATTTCCCGGAAAATTATCGAAGAATGTCATCCTTCTATCATAAGGGGAAACGCTTCGGAAATAATGGCATTATACAATACCAATACGAAAACCAAAGGGGTAGACAGTACCAGTTCGTCTGGTTCAGCACTGGAAACAGCAAAATTACTGGCGAAAGAAACAAAGAGTATTGTTGTAATCAGCGGAGAAACAGATTATATTACAGATGGAAGAAAAGTGGGAAAGATAAAAAACGGAAGCCCTTTAATGGCCAGGGTGACCGGAATGGGATGTACTGCAACTGCTATTGTAGCGGCTTTTGCTGCAGTAAATAAAGATTTTTTCCATGCGGCAATGCATGGAATGGCAGTCATGGGAATTGCAGGAGAAAGAGCAGCAGGAAAAGCTCGGGGAAACGGAAGTATGCAGGTGTATTTTCTGGATGAACTTTATAACCTGACCGGCGAAATGATTAAAAAACAAATTCAACTAACAGAAGAATAACAAGATGGATATTTCCGCATTAGAACTTTACCTGGTTACCGACAGAGGTCTTTCCTGCGGAAGGCCTCTGGTAGAGGTCGTGCAAGAAGCTGTTAAAGGAGGAGTTACTATGGTACAGTTAAGAGAAAAAGAAGCTTCCTCCCGGGAATTTTATGAACTGGCAGTGGAATTAAAAAAACTTCTTCTTCCCTGGCAGATACCCCTTATCATTAATGACAGATTGGATATTGCTCTGGCATGTGATGCCGAAGGGCTTCATATCGGGCAAAGTGACCTTCCTTATCCGGTAGCCCGTCATCTTCTGGGAAAAAACAAAATCATAGGTCTATCTGTAGAAAACCTCCGGGATGTCCGACAGGCAAATGACTGGGAGGTTGATTACATTGGTATCTCTCCGGTTTTCGGTACTTCTACCAAAACAGATACTGCTCCTCCTGTAGGTTTGGAAGGTGTCCGTCGCCTAACAAAAGAATCCGTGCATCCTGCGGTCGGAATAGGAGGTATAAATCTCTCCAATGCCAGACAACTGATAGAAGCCGGAGCAAAAGGAGTATCCGTGGTAAGCGCCATTATGTCCGCACCCTCACCCCGGGAAGCCGCAGAACAAATTCGGAATGAACTGAGAAAGGCAAGACAGTAAGGGAGAAGTAGGATGTGTTAATTTTTGGTTATTATTCTGGGTTAACCCTACCCCTTTTGACTTCGTCAAAAGGTACTTCCCTTCACAGAAGGGAAGAGCTGTTTGGCCTCTCACCTACTCTCCCCTCGAAGAAGGGGAGCACCTTTGACTTCGTCAAAGGGGTGGGGTTGGGTGGTAACAATATCTTTCCTGACTTCGTCAAGGGCTGAAGTTTCCCTATCACTCTATTCCAATTACGTGCTTCCGGGCAAATCTTATCTATTTTTATAAATCGTTTTCTCAACCCTGGACCAACCTCTTCCTCTTGTTTTACCTTCTACTTTTTACTTTAATTCTAATATTTTTCTAATCATTTTCTAACGACGCTTCTCATGGAAAGGTTCTATTTTTGCACCTGTATTTAAGAAAAGAACAATGAAAGAAAACCCTTATTCACGAACCGGTAAATAGCAATAACGTCTGATCTCAGTTTATCAGGCAGCCGGTATTGCTGTTTGCATAAAAACTGAGAAAAATGACTATCTGGGAATACACTTTACGCCTATCTTTTGCGTTCCTTATGGGAGCTTTAATTGGATTGGAACGCCAATATAAACAAAAGAGCGCAGGCCTGTGCACCAATATCCTGGTCTCTGCAGGTTCTGCTGCTTTCCTCCTCTTATCCGCATCACTTACAACATCCAATGGCGACCCAAGCAGGGTCGCTTCCCAAATTGTTACCGGTGTCGGGTTTCTTGGTGGAGGACTTATCCTTAAAGACGGAATGAGTGTCCGGGGGCTTAATACTGCAGCAACGATCTGGTGTTCGGCTGCTGTAGGGGCATTGGCCGGACTTGGTCTCTATATGCAGTCTTTGTTACTGGTGGCAATGGTGATTATCGCTCACTGCTTTTTCCGTCCGCTAGGAAACATTATTTCAAAAAACACCTATTTAAAGAAAGGAAGCGAGAATTATTTCTATATTTTTGAAATCCGTTGTAAAGAACAGATTGAAAATCACCTCCGGGTAATGATACTGAATGCTATTGGTACAGACCCCCATATACAATTACGTTCCCTGAAGAGTACGGATGATGATGTTCCTACTTTCTGCCTTATTTCTGCCATGATCTATTCCTATGGAAAACATGACAGCTTAATAGAAAAACTGGCTGCCAGGCTAACCATCGAATATGGAGTAACACAGGTCAAGTGGGAGATCAATGAAGAAATGGAAGAATGAAGAGAGAAATTTCTCTGGTTTTCTTACCTTTATATCTGAGTAAAAGAATTATTAAAAACTTTAAATTACCTCCTGATTAAATTTTACCTTTGCTTCCTAAATTCCAACAAGATGAAATTAATAAAATACACTTCTGAATTTCCTGTTGTTTTCCGGATCTTCATTCTTTTTTCTTTCTTTCCTTTTTATTGTCTTAGCCAGTCCCAGAAAGGTCCGGAAGAAGAAATTCGTTCTATTATAAGGAATAAGAAAGCAACCGTTGGTGTAGCTGTTATTTATGACGGAAAAGACACTGTAGCGATCAATGATTTCCATTATCCGATGCTGAGCGTATATAAATTTCATCAGGCACTTTCTGTCCTTCATTACCTGGAACAAAATGGGAAAAGCCCCGAAGAAGAGATATTTATTTCGTTATCAGCTTTAAAACCGGACACTTATAGTCCCCTGAGGGACAAGTATCCGGAAGGGAATTTCTATATGTCTATCAGAGAATTAATGAAATACAGCGTTTCGTTGAGTGATAATAATGCATGTGATATCCTGTTTGATTACATCGGAGGACCGGAAGTGACCGAAAAATATATTCGTTCCCTCGGAATAGATTCCGTTGGGATTGCTACAACAGAAGAAGAAATGCATCAGCATCATGAAAATGTTTATCTTAATTACACCTCTCCTCTTTCAGCAGCAAAACTAATGGAGATGCTAATAACAGAAAAATTGTTATCGGAAATTAACCGGAATTTTATCATTTCTTTGCTGATTGAGACTTCTACAGGAGCAGATAAAATAAAAGGGCTCCTGCCGGAAGGAACCATTGTGGGTCATAAAACCGGAAGCTCTTTCCGTACGGCAGAGGGTGTGAAAATAGCAGACAACGATCTTGGTTTTATTATTCTTCCTTCCGGGAAAAAATGTACCCTGGCTGTGTTTATTACACAATCTATGGAAAATGATAAGGAAAATGCCGCAATCATTGCTGCAATTGCTAAAACCGTATATGATTATTATAAATAAAAAAGAACTAAGACTACGGTTGTGAATGTATCATTCTTTTAATCTTCGTTCTTCCCTGTTTATTCCCAGGTAATACTTCCGGTATTTTTCTTTCGCTATTTCAATTAATTGCTTTTCAACAGGCAAAATATCTTCAAAGAAAACAGGCTCTGCATGCAGTTCTCCTTTTCGGGTCACTTTCTTCCAGTTGCCTGTAATCTGGCCATTATACATGACCACAGGATAAAAGATCCCATATTTTGTAAACGCTTTCGGGTAAAGGGAAGGGTCCAGCATCAGCGAGCGGTCTTTGTAACTAATGAGATATTCGTCATAAGGAGGAAGAAAATGCAATACATCTGGCATCGTCCGTCCGGAGCCTGAGGAGACATGCAAATAGAAAGTCTCTTCTCCGTATTTTTCTATAATTAATTCGGATTCGATTGAATGGACCGCCTTTTTCGCATCCCCGACAGTTAAACCGGACCATCAGATAAAATCTTTCATTGTAGCAGGTCCATGGCTTTTAAAATACTTTAGTGCCAGCCAACCCAAGGCTTCTTCTTTTGTAAAATCGGTTCTGCACGGGATTCTTTCTTCTAATAATGCATACGTGTGTTTTTTCTCTTTCTCCTTCCCGCTGCATAGTGTCCCTTCGGCTTCTGCCACCTGAAGAAAATAATTTATCCGGTTGCCTTCGAGCGGAATACCTTCGGGCCTTAACCTTTCTTCAATCTCTGTTTTAGTAAGATGATTGTGATTTTTCAGCATATTACAAATCAATGTATGGGCTTTCTTATATAGCTCTGACGTAATACCCAAATGCTTCGTATAGGACCGGTGGGCTGCTTTAATACGTTCACTACACAAACTGAGCATCCATGGTAAATCTTCTGCTGTTATAAAATGCCAGGTCGGACGAAGGATGTGGGTTCGTATGATATCTCCCTTTTGCAACGCTTCTTCCACATCCTGCAATGTCCCCTGACAGAGACGGATACCAATCGCCCATTTGGCCATCTGATAATCCTGTGCCTGAATGGCTCCCATATGGGAAACAAGTTTAACAGGAGAGGAAAATACCGGGTCTGCTAACTGTTGATTGTATATACGGGTAGAAATAATTGCATTTTCATTCATTGCCTTAAAAATTAAAAAAGTTGCAGGTTATCCTTCCTGCCTTAGTCCTGATTTTTATTTGTCATAAGTACAAAAATAAACCTGTTTCCGGAAAGTTTATTCATTGAGGGAGTGAAAATATATATTCTTTTTTAAAACAGCCTTTATCTTGTTAGTTTCTTTGCAGAAAAGTTTGTTCATACGGTTTGTTCGATGTTTGTTAACCTCTGATGTTTTCTCATAACTTTTATTCTTTTTTTGAAATATATTTCATAGAGTACATTTTCCATAGAGCATAAGATTTTAAATGCATCCATTAAGTAGAATGTTTTTTATGTAATGAAGGCTTTTTAATTATCTATTAAAATAGAAAGAAGAATTTCTGAAAAAATGCTACCTTAATACTTCTTGCCAGAATTATCTACATACAACTCCAATTAAATTTTTATTTAATCATCAAAGACAAAAAACATCAAAACCAACACCTTTTTCCGTCAAAAAACGCCTTTTTTGTCTTGGAGAATTGGATATTTCAAATCAATTTCAAATAGATACCCAAATAAATCAGAGTTAAAATTACTTTTTGGTCAGCCTCAGTGGGTTTGATAAAAAGCAGCAGAACCCAGTAAAAAAACTCCGGAAAAAACTTGACTTCCGGGTAAAAAAGCAGTATCTTTATATCCCGTGAACAGGCTAAAAATACATACAGTTCCGTATGATAAAAAAGTCCCGGTGGACTTTACCACAGCCTTTACACGATAGCGCTCCTTACTTCTTCAGGAAAATCTTCCAACCTTCATTCGGGATTTCATCGTCCCACCAAGGTCAGGCGAACGTTCCACATATGTGAGACGATCGTTCCACTATGGTCAAACGATCGCCCCACATATGTGGAACGATAACATTATGCTTTCATTTGTACGACATTGGCCTTTCATTTGTATGACATTACGCTTTCATTTACATGACTTCGAACTTCCTGTTTTCTTTTTTTAAACAGAGTTTTAATTTATTACAAAAAAGGGAATTATCCGGATAAAAGTTGTAAGCAGGAGAAGAAATCCGTAATCCCCCAGAAGTATGTATGGATTTTACATATTATTTTCGTTCTTTTCAACTACTTTTAAAAATACATTCCGATCATAAAAATTTTTATTAATAAAACAAAAGGTTGGAAATAGGTGTTTTTTAACAGGAAGATTCTGTTTGTGCGGATTCTTTTTATTTAATCTCAATCATACATTATGGAAGAAAAAAAGAAACTGGCGGATATCGGAATGATAGGCCTTGCTGTTATGGGAGAAAATCTTTCGTTAAATATAGAAAGGAACGGTTTTACCGTAGCCGTCTGGAATTATGAAGCCGGTATCGTAGATCGGTTTGTGGAAGGCAGGGGAAAAGGAAAAAAGTTTATTGCCACCCATTCCATACAGGAACTGGTTGCTTCTATTTCCAGGCCCAGAAAGATAATGATGATGATCCGTGCAGGGGCTCCGGTAGATGAGGTAATTGAAGAACTTCTTCCTTTTCTTGATAAAGGAGATATTCTTATCGATGGGGGTAACTCGAATTATCTGGATACTACCCGGCGGTACGAATACCTCAAAGAAAAAGGAATATACTTTGTCGGCAGTGGTGTCTCAGGGGGAGAGGAAGGAGCATTGAAAGGTCCTTCGCTGATGCCGGGAGGAGCCGAAGAAGCGTGGCCGGAAATAAAACCTATCTTCCTGGCTATTGCTGCCAAACTGGATGACGGCAGTCCTTGTTGCGACTGGGTAGGGGATGCCGGAGCGGGACATTTTGTAAAAATGGTGCATAATGGAATAGAGTACGGTGATATTCAACTAATCGCAGAAAGCTATCAGGTATTGAAGGACCTGACCGGAATGGATACGGATGAATTGCATGATACATTCAAAAAATGGAATCAGGGACCTTTAGACAGTTACCTGATTGAAATTACGGCTGCTATCTTCACAAAGAAAGATACGGACGGAACGCCGCTGATCAATAAAATACTGGACAAAGCCGGACAAAAAGGTACCGGAAAATGGGCAGTGGAAACAGCTCTTGAATTGGGTAATCCATTGACAATGATTGCGGAATCCGTATTTGCCCGCACTCTTTCTTCTCTCAAAAGAGAACGGGTACAGGCATCTGAAATCCTGAAAGGTCCTGCCATAGACTTTAAAGAAAACAAAGAAGAATTTGTCGATGCTGTCGGAAAAGCCCTCTATGCTGCTAAAATAATTTCTTACACCCAAGGATTTTCTCTGTTCCGGCAGACTGCCCTTACTTATAAATGGAAACTGAATTATGCGGGTATTGCCCAGATGTGGAGAGGGGGATGTATTATACGTTCGGCCTTCCTGGGAAAAATCCGGGAAGCATACCAGAAGAATCCGGAATTGGAAAACCTGATGCTGGAACCTTATTTTAATGAGCAGATTCATCTTTCCCAACCCTCATGGAGAAAGGTAATAACCGTTGCCATATCAAATGGCGTCCCTGTTCCGGCAATGTCTTCGGCTCTGGCTTATTATGACGGATACCGGACTGCCAGCCTTCCCGCAAATCTTATTCAGGCACAACGGGATTATTTCGGTGCTCACACATACGAAAGAACCGATAAGCCAGAAGGAACTTTTTTCCATACGGACTGGACAGGAGAAGGAGGAGATACTTCCTCGTCAACTTATAATGCATAACATTTCATTAGCTAATTATCTTCAATTCAATAATAAAGTGGAAAGTCCAATAAACAATTCCCCGGAAAAGACAATTGCAGAAAATCAGTTTCTGGTAATATTCGGCTCGACAGGAGACCTAACCGGAAGGAAATTATTACCGGCTCTCTTCCGGTTGTATATAAATCATCTGTTACCCCAACATTTTGTTATACTGGGAACAGGGAGGAAAGACCTGACAAATGAAGCGTATCATGATCATGTAAAGGAAGTGTTAAACAGGTTTATCCCCTCCATGGAAGAAAAGGAAACGACATTAATTCCGGGATTTCTTGACTTAATATATTACCAACATGTAAATAATAAAGAACAGGCAGATTTTGAGGGATTGAAAAACCGGATTTATACGCTTTCAAAAGAAAAGGGTATTTCGCCGAACATTATTTTCTATTTTTCCATTCCGCCTTTTTTATATGAAACAGTAGCTGCTAACCTGATTGCATACGGCCTCCATGAAGAAAAGGATGGCTGGAGAAGAATTATTGTAGAAAAACCTTTCGGGTATAGTTACGAAACGGCTGTGGAATTGGACCGGAAGCTACATGCCGGATTTGAGGAACACCAGATTTACCGCATTGACCATTATCTGGGGAAAGAAACAGTCCAAAACATTATGGTCACACGCTTTGCAAACGGATTTTTTGAACCTATCTGGGACAGGAAATTCATAGACCGTATAGAAATTACTGCAGCTGAAAAGATAGGGGTGGAAAACCGGGGTGGTTATTATGAAACAGCCGGAGCGTTAAGGGATATGGTGCAAAACCATTTGTTGGAAGTACTTGCCGTAATAGCGATGGAACCACCTGTTGTTTTTGATTCGCAATCTATACGGAATGAAACCGTAAAAGTATTGCAGGCGCTCCGTCCGCTTTCGGCGGAAGAGGTAGCAAGCAATGTCATCCGTGGGCAATATATTGAAACAGCAGCAGAGGGAAAAATATTAAAAGGATATCGGGAAGAAAAAGATGTATCACCGGATTCCAAAACAGAAACCTTTGTAGCACTAAAAGTTTTTATTGATAACTGGCGCTGGAGCGATATACCGTTTTATATTCGGACAGGGAAACAACTTCCGGAACAGGTAACGGAAGTGGTGATCCACCTGAAACCGGCTCCCCATCAATTATTTAAGGAATTATGTGCCTGCCAGCCTACGAATATGATTATCCTGCGGATCCAGCCGGACGCGGGAATTGCGATTGATTTTGGAATGAAAGTTCCGGGAGAAGGATATAAAGTCCAAAATGTAAATATGGCCTTTCATTATGCAGACCTTGCTACAAAAGAAATTCCGGACGCTTATGAAAGACTTTTGCTGGATTGTATGTTCGGAGATGCCACATTGTTTGCACGGGACGATGCGGTTAAAGCAAGCTGGAAATTTGTAGACAAGATTCTGAATGCCTGGAAAGAAGATCCGGAAATTCCGCTTTATTTTTATGAATGCAACGCCTGGGGACCTGTGGAAGTAAGGCAATTATTTGAAGATCCATCTCAGGACTGGAAGCCACCTTATATAAATTTATAATAATGACTGATTACCGCCTTCATATAGGAAAAGATAAATATACAACAGCCGGTTTACTGGCACAGTTTATGGAAGAGAAAATTCAGGAAAAGAATGACTTGTCTTCTTTTTTCCATCTGGCTATTTCAGGAGGAAATACGCCAAATACTCTCTTTTCTTTGCTTGCAGAAGAATATAAAGAGAAATTACCCTGGAAGGAAATGAAATTCTTCTGGGTGGATGAACGGTGCGTACCTCCGGAAGATCCGGAAAGTAATGCTGGGACGGCTGAACATTTTCTGTTAAGTAAAGTCCCTGTTCCACGTAAGAACATATTCCGGATGAAAGGTGAAAATATTCCCGGGCAAGAGGTGATACGTTATTCTTCTGTTATACAAAAAGAAATCCCTTTTGCAAATGACTATCCTGTATTTGACATGATTTTACTGGGAATGGGTAACGACGGACATACGGCCTCCATTTTTCCGAATAAGATGGAACTTCTGGATATCAATGAAATCGTCTCTTTATCGGAACACCCTTTAACAAAGCAACAACGGATTACTCTTACAGGGAAAACGTTGTGCAATGCGCAGGAGATTGTTTTCTTTGTTACCGGAAAAGAGAAAGCAAAAATTATAAAAAATATCGTTGAGACAACACCGGAGAGTATGTTGTATCCGGCTTCCCATATACATTCCGTAAAAAAAGATACACATTTATTTTTGGATGAAGAGGCAGCTTCAGAGTTGCGGGATATACAAATTTTATAAATAATTATAATATTTATTTATTTGGCTATTCTACTCATTATCAAAACACAGTAAGAATTGATTTTAAACAAAACAAATTGCCGGGCAGCTTTTTACTCTGTCCGGTTTTTATTTATCCGGTTCAATGCGAATTCTTTCCTATATTTGCACCTATCTAATTTTAAAAGAAAAAATATGAAGAGGAAATTTTTTACAGCTGCTACGATTACGGTTGTCGCGGGAAGTTTAATGTTCTCATCTTGTATAGGATCCTTTAATTTATCCAAGAAAGTGCTTGGCTGGAACCACACAGTAGGAAGTAAATTTGTAAACGAAGTGGTATTTCTTGCCATGTGGATTGTTCCGGTATACGAAGTTTGCTTTCTTGCTGATTTTCTGGTTCTTAATTCAATCGAATTCTGGACAGATGAGAATCCGGTTGAAGCGGGAATTGTAAAAGAAGTCGAAGGAGAAAATGGCATCTACACAGTAGAAACGTTGGAAGACGGTTATCAGATAAGCAATGAGGAAGGAGAGTCCATAAGCCTTTTATATAACAGGAAAGATAATACCTGGAATGCTGTATCAAAAGGAGAAGTAACACCTTTAGTAAAAATTGAAGGAGAAAATGCACTTGTCTATCTTCCCAATGGATCTCAAACCCTGGTTCCTCTTAATGCAGAAGGAGTGATGGCCTTCAGAAATGCCGCGGAAGCAACCAGACAATTTTTTGCTCTGAAATAAATAATTTTGTTTTAACAAGTATAGAAAAAGCAGTAGGGTTCCTACTGCTTTTTTATAATAAAATGGATAGTTTAGTAGTAGGTATATGAACAAAGTTTTACTACCATCTCATTGTCATTCTTTCTGTAAAATTCTTGTTCCTTTATTGCTGATAAAGTCGGCATGCAGCATATATTTTCTGTTTTCTTCATTTTAATTAAAAATAGAAAAATGTTTATTGTAAAATAATCCTCTCTTTATGAGCTGATTTTGAAAAAATAATAAATTAAAGGGCTCATATCTAAAACTTTTCCTATATTTTTGTAGTTAATATAGTATCCTCCGTTGAAAAAATATTTTATCCGTTATGAGAGGAAGGCAGTTTTGTAAGTATTTATATACTTATTTACATCATATACGGATATACTACAGATAAATAAATTTTTTATGAGATTATCATTTTTATTTTTTCTCTTTTCTGTCTCTTTTCTGTCTCTGCATGCAGTTCAGGTATGGAATATTGTACCCACCATGTCCGCAGATGAGATCCAACAAAAAATAAATAATGCTGGTCCGGAAGATATTCTCCTTTTCGGTAAGGGAACCTATACATTGAATAAAAGTCTTACGTCAGGGAAATCCATTATTTTCCAGGGAGAGAGTAGTACGGCTTCTGATGTGAATTTACTGGTAAACGGGAATTTCCGGCACGTCGTTGCCTCAAAGGGCAAAATGAAATTACATAATCTGAGTTTCCGCGGAACAGATCACCGGGAAATAAGCGGAGGCATTGAATATCAGGCGGAAGATAGTCTGGTGGTGATGAATTGTGAATTTTATTCCAATAGTCATAAAGAGGGTGGTGCAATTTCAGCAACCGGTAATCTATGGGTTGTTAATTCTGTTTTTACTGACAATCAGGCAATTTCTAAAGGAGGCGCTATTTATAATAAAGGCAAAGCCTTTTTGTCCGGCTGTTTCTTTTCACAAAATAAGGCCAAAGAACAAGGGGGAGCAATTTACAATCAATCCCGGTATCGAACAAGAATAGAACCTACTACCCTTAATTATTGTACTTTCTCCCAGAATACGGCATCTGCCGGAGGAGCTGTTTATACGGAGAATGCATTGGTCGTGGAAGAAAGCCTGTTTGCAGAAAACAAGGCGGAACACAATAATGGTGGCGCCCTCTTTTCCTTGCAGACAAGCCGGCTTATTTCATCTGTTTTTCACCGCAATCATGTGGTTGGACACGGAGGCGTGTTAGCATCGGAAAAAAATATTCATATCCGGCAATCTACATTTAATGAAAATAGCTCGGACAATACCGGAGGAGCTATTTATGTCCAACCGACAGATCCGGGCAATACGGAAGAGACAAATGTCGTATATTCTTCGGTATTTACAGGCAACCGTTCGCAATCGGGAGGCGGGATGTATACTTCCCTCTCTACATTCTTTACGGATTGTCGGTTTGAAAATAATCAGGCCACTGCTTCCGGAGGAGGTATATACGGGGAGAATGGAATCTTGCTGGAACGTACCTTCTTTGAAAATAATACTGCCGCTTCCGAAGGAGGTGGAGTAGACGGATCTATCGTAAAAGTTATAAATACAACAATGATCCGAAATAGTGCTCAGCATGGAAGTGCTATTCATGCGCAAAAAGATGCGGCTATTGTATTTTCCACTTTTACGGATAATAAAGTAACCTTAAAAAGTGGAGGAGTAATATATGGTAACAATGTATTTATATATGGAAATATTATTTCCGGAAACCTCGGACAAGATAAGATATCCGGAAAAATAAAGGCAAATGAGTATAATCTTATCGGAAAAAGTGATCTGCAAGAAATCTTTCTGGAGACAGATGCCAATAATATGCCTGTTCTTAAAAAAGAAAAAGGGATTCTTCCTGCCCTGTTACTTAAAACAGGCGGAGAAGCAGATAACAAAATACCAGCCGGGCAGGCTCTGAAGTGGGAAAAAGAGCTGGGAATGACAGAATTTTTTAATAAAGACCAATTAGGAAATAGCCGTAGTTTTGATGTTTCTTCTGACATCGGAGCTGTCATGTCCGATGCTAATTTTATACCGGGACAGATTCCTATTCCTGCTATAGAAGTAGAAACAATGCTTACGGATATAAATGAACGGAAATTACAGGTAGTAGACAATCCTTTTGAACTGGCAACTATCCTTACAGAAAAAGATCCAGACCCGATCCTTATACAACATGAAGAAACTTTCTCTTCTGTAAGTTCTTTTGATGAAGATCTGGACAAGATTATCGATGCGATATTTTCCGATGAAGAGTTACTGGCTGACCACACAGAAATAGATACGGAAGCAGAGATACCGTATATTGCGACAGATAAAGTATTTCTTACGGATTTCTTTATACCGATATCCGGAACGAATCCGCTAGGGGGAACTTATACTATTAATTCCAGCAATCCACAGGAAGACAGGGATTTTAAATCCCTGGAAGAAGCAATCAACGCATTGAATTCAAAAGGTAACAGTCAAGAAGTACGTTTTATTATTTCTCCCGGCACTTATATCATGAAACGACAGGTTACTATTAGTCATGCGTCTTTCCCGATCTTTCTGCAAGGGGAGGAAAATGAAGCAGAGCCGGTTATTCTCCGGGCAGGGGGTAACAACCGGGTATTGGTTGTTGCCATTAATATTCCGGTAAAAATAGAACGGATTATATTTGAAGGCCCTGACGGAGCAACAGAAGGAAAAAACGTTAAGAACGGGGGTGGGATTTCTTGTAATACGAATGCGGTGTTGACTTTTGAGAAATGTATTTTCAGGTATAATAAGAATCAGACGGGTGGTGGCATATTTGCTAAAAATGTGTACATTTCCCAATGCAGTTTTTATAATAATGGTGCTTCTGATGGCAGTGGAGTATATGCAACGGAATGTACGGCTGTAAATTCTACTTTTTATGGCAATAAAGCCGGTGTAGGAGCAGGAATATATGCAAAGGACAGGGCACTGGCGGTATTATGTACCTTTACGCAGAATGAAGCAACCGGGAAAGATGCTGCGGTGTTTTCCCCCAGCCTTCATTTATACGGATGCATCCTGACAGCTAATAAATCCAGAAACGAGTTTGAAGAATACCTTGAATCTAACTTTTCCAACATTTTTGAAAATGTACAACCGTTTAATGTCTTTGCAGATGTAGATGATAAAGGAATTGTCAAACTTGATAAAGACGGTCCGATGCCAGTGGTGCAGATTAAACCGGGAGGGGTTGCTGCCGAGCAGATCTCCGAGTCTTTGTTATTCCAATGGGAAGATGAACTTAAAATTAAAGGATTGCTGATCGACCAGGAAGGGAAACCGCGTCCGCAGAACAGAAAAGCCGAAACAGGTGCATGGGAAATTCCTGATAAAAGGGGAATCCACTAATAAAGAAATTATTTATATAAAGCGTAAAGAAATTATCTATTCCGGTATTTCTTTACGCTTTTTTAATTTAAATAAATAATGACAAGAGATTATATATTCGGAGAATAAGTGCGCTAAAAAGAATAACAAACAGCTTAATAACGGAAACGTCTTGTCTTATACACGGGAGTATCTTCATTGCGTTCTACATTGCGGAAAATATCCTGTTTATCTTTGGGACGAAGATAGTCGAACCAGACAAAATTCTTCAGGTAGAGATCTTCTGATATTATTTGCCCCAATGGTGTCAGGGAACCTTCGGGGGTAGGATAAATAACCAGTTTGTCTATCTTTTTATCTACCAGATAAATATCCAGAAAACCACTAAGAGTTCTGTTTAATCCAATAATAGTCAGATCACTTTCTTCAGGATAATAAATGGATTCTGCATTTCCGCTTACAGTCACTTTTTTTATCTGCCCCTCCTGAAACCATATCTTCATATCCAGTCCGGTAACCTGGTCATAATGCTCCAGGGTATCTTTTTGGGAAACAGCAAATGCAAATTCCTGTACATGCGCATAATCCGGCGCACCGTCTTTCATGTAGAGAAGAATCGTATCTCCGTAAATCTGATATAATTCATTCCACAGAACAGGATGTGTAAATAACCGCAGAATAGAATCCCGAGTACTGTATTGCATAGAATCGCATACTCCCTGAAAATCTTCCCTGAAGAAGCGGACATTATGATAGGCTTTAAGAATATTAAAGGTTGAATCCGGCATTGTTTTCAGGGTATCTGCATGCAGAAAAAGAGAGTCGACACCGGAATACTCTATTGCCAGGGCTTTTTTGGTTACAAAGGAATAATCAGTCAGTTCATTGTGATACCCATATTCTCCCCTAAGCAGTATTTTCTGTGCCGTATCCTGCAATTCAATATTTCCGAATGCTTCTCCTATACCTATCTGCCGGTTGTATTTGAGAGTATCTCCGGTCAATGTTTTTTTACTGCTTGTTTCAACAATCGGTCGATCCAGTAATTCCGATTCGTCTGTTCTTGTATTGTACCATCCACGGGTACAATAGATTGTACTACTGTCGGAAACAATCCGGGATGGCCCCAGAATAGTGGCTATTCCTGTATTGGTATCGTATCTTAATGTATCTGAATAAAGAATAAAGCGAGGATTGATGAGTTGTACATCGTAGTTAAAAACAGCAATCTTTGTTGCAGGACTATATTGTCCGTATACGGAGCTTAGTTCATTGTCCTGGTCAATAATCACTCCTCCTTCAAAATAATAACTGATGTTTGCTACCCGGTCGTAATTGAGGCTATCTGTAAATAAAGTAACTCCTCTGTTTTCCATCCGGACATTCTCCCTTAAACGGGCTAATTTGGTATTTCCGTCATAATAGAGCACATTTCCATAAGCAAAAAGGGTATCTGCCTGATTCATTTCCACATTTCCGAATGCATCCAAGGAATTGGATAATTTATAGAAATAAGCCGAATCACAATCCATGAGAGTGTTTTCATGCCTGAAACGTACATTTCCGATAAGAATTTCAATATCCGGATTAAGTTCTTTATTTGAAGAAAGAATATCCGCATATTCAAGGATAATCTGGCTCTTCTCTGTATTTGCACCTGCAGGAGAGGTTGGCTGACTATTCTGAGCTAGCACACAAAGGAATACAAAACAAAAAACAGCCGAAAAAGCAATTTTATGTCCGGAATAGTTTATCATTTTTTTCCTGGAAAACGCATGAAGAAATTCAGTTCTTATTCTTTAATCCAGCCCGGATATTCAAATTCGCAATTTGCCCAGTTCGGATTAATACGGATATATGTCGTTTTCTGTTTTTCTTCTATCCATGCTTTAATTACATCTTTAGCCTTTGCAGAACGAACCACATCTTTCAATTCCTGATAATCGGCAGAGACGTTTGCTTTGTGTCCCGGATAACGATTCCGTAGTTTTACAAGCATACATACCGGCTTTTGTTGAGGACTGAGCACGGTGATTGCCTGCGATATTTCCCCCGGTTCCATTTTATCCACTACTTTGGCGATTTCCTGCGGAAGCTCCTGCATCTCGAATCGCAGGGTACCGGTATAAGGGTTCATCATTAACCCATTGTTATTTCTGGAGTCTTTATCATGCGAGATAAATAAGGCAGCTTCTTCGAAGGTAAATTTACCTTCCACAATATCAGCCCTGATAGAATCCAACCGGTTAATGCCTTCTTCGATTTCTTTGGCTTCTATCTCCGGTTTTAGCAGGATATGCCTGAAGTTCGCTTTATCTCCTTGTCTTTCGATAAGCTGGATAATATGAAATCCGTATTCTGTTTCTACAATCTGAGAGACACGGGAAGTACTCTGAAGTCCGAATGCCACATTTGCAAATTTAGGAACTAACTGGGCCTTTCCCATAAAGCCTAATTCTCCTCCCCTTTTAGCGGATTCCGTATCTTGGGAATAAAGAATGGCTAATGTGGAGAAATCAAATTCCCCGCTATTTATCTGCTCCGTAAATTCCCTTAATCTTGCCTTTACTCTGTCAATTTCCTGTAAAGTAGGTTTCGGTTCGATAGTTACTACCTGTACTTCTACTTGTGTAGGAATAAAAGGAATACTATCCGCAGGTAATTTACTATAGTATTTTCTTACTTCTGTCGGAGTGATTTTTATTTCCCCTATGATTTTTTCCTGCATGCTTTGTACAATAAGATTATCTCTTACTGTTTCCCTTAAGGTCTCCCTTATTTTCACAGTAGGTTTTCGGAAATATTCTTCCATTTTTTCCTTTGACCCGATCTGAGAAGTATAGTAGTTTATCTGTGCCTCCACATATTGAGTTACCTGTGCTTCAGGAACTTCGATACTATCTATTTTAGCCTGGTTCAAGAATAACTTCTGAATCGCTATCTGTTCCGGAATGACACAATAGGGATCACCATCAATTTTCTCATTCCGGTAAAGGGCTTCCAGTCGTTGTTCTTCTACTTCCGACTTCAGGATAGCCTGATCTCCTACTACCCAGATTACTTCATCAATTATATTATCCTGTGCCTGTAAAATAGATAGTGTGCTCAGAAGCATCAGGATAAGGGAACAACAGGTGCTGTTTTTTAATATAGACATGAATATGTACCTTATTTTAATAATATATTTTAACTTTATCTTTTTCTATTGCTTCCTGATAGAGATCGTTTCCGATCTGCTGAATGAAATCATTCCTTCGTTGGTTAACCAGAATATCGGTAATTGTTTTCCTTGCGAATTCATAAGGTTGTTTATCCGAAGTAGATAAATAACTTTTTATGTTCAGAAAATAATAAAAAGAGCTGTCAGCAATCTCAATAAAAGGGGTTGCTTTCAAAAACTCTTCCTCATTATCGGGAAACTGGACAGGCATCATTTCCGTGTATTTATGTAGTGGCTCCCAACGATCATAAAAATATTCATAAATAGAAGCATTGCGCAAACAATAGTTTTCAATATCTGCGATATTTTCCGTACTGACAGACTTCCCTGTTGCTTCTTCCATGCACCATCCTTTTAATTTATTCAGGTCTGTCGCATTGATGGGAACTTTTAACATAAACCCTTTTATGATACTCTCTTCCAGGTAAAGCCCCATATCATTCGTATCATAATAGGTTTTAATTTCGTTTTCCGGAACAGGTTGATTCAACCTTTCTGCCATAAGGCCATTCAGGTAAGAATACAGAATTAAAGACCTTTTATACTCTTCTACTTTTTGCTCAATTTCTTTATTACTAACGATATTTTTTCCTGCCTGTTCATATAATAATTCATCTGTAATCCATTTTTTGATAAAATGTTCGGCAAACTGCAGGCTATCTTCTTCACTTAAGCCTTTCGGAAGAACATCCATCAATTGTTCTTTGCGCAACATCCGGTCACCGATGGAAACCAACGGTTTATTCAGATTCTCCTCATTATTACAACCTGCAAATGAAAAGAGGAAAGTAAGGAACAATGTGTACCGAATATATTGCATCCTGATATTAAGAAGGCCTTTTTTCAATGGTGCTAAAATACAATAATATATGGAAGGTACGATACGAATTAATATTTTTTTAGCCATATTTCCTTAATTTGGCATCTGTTGTCAAATTTCAGAAGCATTACTTCTGATAAGGAAATATGGCTAAAAGGATTATTTGGAAGAAATGTTCTGTACGCTTCTTAATACATCTTCATTCACTTCAACGGTATATTTATCTCTTAAATATTTTAACCATTCTTCTTCCAGATAGTTCTGGTAATCGGAAGTTACCAGTCCTCTTACATCCTGATAGGTTTCCGGTCCGTCTTTAAGGATTTTTCCGGTTACAAATACTTCCGGATAGTTTTCAGGGGATTCATATTCTTTTTTATTCAGTGTTTTGAAACCGAAGCAGTCCACAGCTTTATTTTCCCCTTCGGTTACAAGAACTCGCTCTACTTTAATATTTGATTTCTCAGGAGTATTAAAGGTAGTGTTCAACACTTTGATGATTGAATCCGAAGCTGTTTTCTTCACCAACTTCTCAGCATCTTTCCTTGTTTTAGCATCCGCACAAGAGATGACAAACCCTTTATAACGGGGTTTATCCCATTTATACTCATCTTTGTGCTGATTGAAATAATTCGTTAATCCTTCCGTATCTTTAGAGGCTTTGTCCCACACTTCTTTATTACTTACTTCAAAAAGGAGGATACCATCGTGATACTCATTCATCAGATTTGCAAAATCTTTATACTGATTTTCCAGATTCTGGTCCTGATAACTGAATACGCTGGCATTTACATACTGCTCGTATTTATCTGTCAATGCATCCGAAGGAGTGGCCTTCGGGCTGTTGGGATTTTTCTCTACATACTCTACAAACTGAGCTTGCGTATAAGGTTCATTGTTGAGTGTAAATAATACTTTATTCAGTTGTTTTCCGTCTGCAATAAAGGCAGAATCAACGGCTTCTCCTTTCATAGCAAGTGCTATTACCTCTTGCAAAGCTGCATTATCCGGAGTATAATTATATTCTTTTTTCAGCCGGTTGGCAGTTGTATTTTTAATTTCGGCATTCCGGTCACTACGCATGATCATGCTTCGGATTTCTTTCTGTTGTTCCTCATAAGGAGCAAGATCTTTTTTATCCTTTACCTGCATGATATGATATCCGAAAGCCGTTTGGAAAGGTTCTGAAACATCTCCTTTATTTAAAGAGAAAGCCACATTTTCGAATTCTTTGATCATTCTTCCTACGCCGAACCAGGGAAGTTCACCCCCATTCTGAGCAGTTCCACGATCTTCGGAATACTCTTTTGCCGCTTCAGAAAAATCCATACCACCTTTAATCAATTGATAAACAGAATCGGCTTTCAGGCGTGCTTTTTCCATTGTTTCTTCATCAGCCTCACGAGGATAAGATATCATAATGTGGGAGGCCAGTACCTGACCCGGATCCGGTCTGCGGTCTTCTACTTTAATAATGTGATATCCGTATGAAGAACGAACGGGCATGCTGATGGTTCCGACCGGAGTGCTATATGCGGCATTTTCAAAAGGGTATACTGTGCTGAAAGCACTTATATATCCTAATAAACCGGAATTGGTTTCTGCAGAAGGATCTTCAGATACTTCTTTTGCTACCATATTAAAATCTTCTGCTTTCTTTCTTTTGTTGGAGGGTGCTACACGTTCCCGGATTTCCATAATCCGGTTATAGGCATCCAACGTATCGGCAACCGTATAGTTGAAAGGCAATCTTACCAGAATATGACTTACGGATACGTTTTCTTTCATCCGGTCATAAGCTTCCCGGATAAAAAATTCTTCCGCATCTTTGTCTTCCAGATAAGGCTGACTGAGTTGACGACGATAGCCGTTCAGTTCATTTTTAAAAGAAGGCAAAGTGTCTAATCCCTGAGCTTTGGCTTCAAAAACCTTCAGTTTAAAATTTTTGAACAATTCCAGATATTCATCCAGATCTTTCTGTTCTACGGTTTCCGCCGTGTTATTCTTATTGTAAATATATTCAAACTCCGACTTTTTGATATCAACTCCGTTGATTCTCATCAAGACCGGATCTGATGCCTGGGCCGAGAGCCCCATGCTTACACAAAGAAACAGGAACGATGCGATTTTTCCTCTCATACTTAAAAGATATTTAATGAGTTTATTTAATATTGAATAATTAAACTAATCTATGTTAACGTAAAATGTGTTTTAAAATTGTATTAAAATACAAAAACCTGTCCATTTTATTCTCCCCGGCTGTAATTCGGGGCTTCACGAGTAATAGTCACATCATGCGGATGGCTCTCTGCTACTCCGGCATTGGTAATACGGGTGAACTTAGCATTATTTAATTCCCGGATATTTTTTGCACCACAATAACCCATACCGGATTTCAATCCTCCGATCATCTGGTAAACTACTTCAAACAAAGATCCCTTGAAAGGTACCCGTGCGGCAATTCCTTCCGGAACAAGCTTTTTGATATTGTCTTCCACATCCTGAAAATAACGGTCTTTAGAACCCTTCTGCATGGCTTCCAGCGATCCCATTCCACGGTAGGATTTAAACTTACGTCCATTATAAATAATAGTTTCTCCCGGAGATTCTTCTACACCGGCCAGCAAGGAACCCATCATTACGGATGATCCTCCGGCAGCCAGTGCTTTTACCATATCTCCCGAATAGCGCAATCCTCCGTCAGCAATTAAGGGAACATCCGTTCCTTTCAATTCTTTTGCCACATCATAGATCGCGGTAAGCTGTGGGACACCCACACCGGCAATTACCCTTGTAGTACAGATAGAACCCGGTCCGATCCCTACTTTTACCGCGTCTGCTCCGGCATCTACCAATAACCTGGCTGCCTCTGCGGTAGCAATATTCCCCACTACCATATCTACTCCGGCGAATTGTCTTTTAGCTTCTTTCAATACATTGATCACATTGATCTGATGTCCGTGTGCCGTATCGATTACGATCGCGTCCACTCCGGCTTCTACCAGGGCAGCAATCCGCTCCATAGTATCGTGGGTTACTCCTACTCCGGCAGCGACCCGCAACCGTCCTTGTGTATCTTTACAGGCGGAGGGCTTATCTTTGGCCTTTGTAATATCTTTGTAAGTAATTAATCCGATTAGTTTATTGTTAGAGTCAACAACAGGAAGTTTTTCAATTTTATATTGCTGCAGAATTTCGCTGGCAGCTTCCAGATCGGTTGACTGGTCGGTAGTTACCAGGTTTTCTTTTGTCATCACTTCATCGATCGAACGGCTGACATTGCGTTCGAATCGCAGGTCGCGGTTAGTGACGATTCCTACCAGATGATTTTCATCATCTATCACCGGAATACCACCAATCTTATATTCTGCCATCAGCGCTAAAGCATCCGCTACGGTTTTTCCTCTTTTAATGCTGACAGGGTTAGAAATCATCCCATTTTCTGCTCTTTTTACGGATTTTACCTGTTTTGCCTGTTCGGCAATCGTCATATTTTTATGGATCACACCAATCCCTCCTTCCCGGGCAATGGCAATTGCCATTTTATTTTCTGTTACGGTATCCATCGCAGCAGAAACAATGGGAATATTCAGTGTAATGTTACGGGAAAATTTAGTCGTCAGGTCGACTTCGCGCGGGAGCACTTCAGAATAAGCGGGAATAAGTAATACATCGTCGAATGTAAGACCGTCCATTACAATTTTATCTTCAATAAATGACATAGAGACGTGGTGTTTAAAAATTTGACTGCAAAATTACAAAATTTTGTTTTACAACAGATTTTATTTCCCTTTAATTTGAGCTATAGGACCAAGAATGCAAAAATAGCGACGAAAGATTGTTTTTTTGGGAATTTTCTCTACCTTTGCCGACGCATTTGCAAAAAAATGCCCAGATGGCGGAATTGGTAGACGCGCTGGTCTCAAACACCAGTGGATTTATTTCCATGCCGGTTCGATCCCGGCTCTGGGTACGGTGAAAATAAAAGCCTAATTGATATTCAATCAGTTAGGCTTTTTTCTTTGAAGATTTGTTCCCAAATTGTTCCCAAACATGAAAGTATATAAATTCTAATAATTTAAATTTCTTATTTCCAAAAAAGCGATTTAGAATTTTTACATATATGTTTATATACTATTCTGTCAATATAGTTAATATATTGTTTTACATTAAAAAAATGTCTTTCAATATCATTAAAAGTAAGGTTATTAGAGTTCTGATGTGCAATAGATTCTCTTAAGCTTAAAAATGATTCAAAAGCTGTTTTCAAATCCTTTTTAGATTCTATATTTATTTGCTTTACAATATCTTGAATACCAATACGATGGTATAATATTTTCAAATTTTTAATGGAAGGATATTTATTAGTACTAATGATATTATAGGAATTTATTTGAGATTTAAATGAAGAGTTATCCAAAATTAACTTATAGCAACTATTTGAAATTCTTAAACTTTCAATTAGTTTTTTTTCATCAGTATTATTATAAAAGTTTTTAAAATGTACTTTTTGGGAATCTATTAATGCTTTTGTTCGCGCATTTTCAGGCAATTCTGAAAGTATTGCTCCTTTTTGTCTATAATTATATAATATATTATCAATTAAATTTTTTGTATAATCTTCAATCCTAGCACATAACAAAAAAATACATGATTGATATATTAATTGTTCATGATCATAAGAGAAAAAAGCAGACTTAAAAGTAGTTTTCTTTGCTAACTTTTTTAATCTTTCAAGTTCTAACTCAAATTCTTCTCTTGCACTACTCTTACAATATGGCATGTTATAATAAATCTTCTAAAAAGCTAGTATAATCTTCAATTCTTTTCCAGACAACTCTTTTATCTGTCGTACCCTTGGTCAAAGTGTTATAGAATTCCTCCTGCTGAAAAAGTTCAAGTAATTTGTTTATAACAAGATCTTTATTTATAGTTTCTAGTTGTTCTAAAGATGGATTTAAATTATTCATTGATAACATTTGCGCATCAAATAAAGCCGTATTAGATTTTGTCCTCTTTCTCGATTCATCAAATGTTTTAAATGCATATTCTCCATATAAAAGATGACATTTATTTAAGTTCTGTATAAAATTCTCAGCTAATTCCTCAATTTTTTCCTGAGGCATATTTCTATTGTCTTCAGCATATTTATTCAAAAACACAGACATAGGTTTTTCATAATTATCTAATCTTTCTAGTAGGGTGAAATAACGTAAAATCATTTCATCCCCTTTCATTCTTTTATCATTAGTGGTGGAGGTCAATTTCCTAAATAAAGACTTACTTGCCAACTCTCCTATCTTCGTAATTAATCTGCTTGTATATACCCCATGTCTTAATTCTTGAGAATTAAGTTTTACAGAACCAGTATTTAATCTTTCAAAAACATCAAATTTTATTTGAGGATGTGTATCCTTCAATATTGCTATACAACGGATAGTTCTATTAATTATATGGCGCTGAAATCTCGGGTCTAGCTCTTCATATGTTAATCCTTCTAACTCTGGATATGTTGCTAACCCGGTTAATGGAAATTCGTTGTTTATAAATAAGTTTATACTGGTCAACCTTTGATTTCCATCTATTACTGATAAAGTTTCGTTAGCATTCTGGCTTAAATAAATAACAGGAATAGGACATTGAATAATTAAAGATTCAATTAGCCTAGAAGCTTGAACTCTATTCCAAACATATCCACGTTGAAAATTAGGAATAGTAATATGGCCATTTTTAATATATTCCTGAATGGTAGAAACGGTAAAGTCATAAGTTTCTGTTATGAGTTTTCTTTTCTCTGGGGGAATGTCGTAAACCTCATATTCATAATTTTCTTCTTCAGGGAATAACTTATTGGCTAATAACGTTGATTTATTATTCATTTTATTTAATTTTATCAATACAATATTTTTGCTATACAGTAAAAAAATATTTTACTTGTTGTCTTTTAAGACCTCTTACAATAAAACAACTTTTTCATTCTCCTATTGCAATAATATTTATTGCCGCATCGCCCCATAATTTTGTAATTGTTTCAACTAATATGTTTAAAGATTAGGCAATTTTATCTAATATTTATTTTTCTAGTTTATTTTTTTCTACATTCTACAAAATTATGAAAAATATTAATATTTTGTCATATATATACTTAATAAATTGAGTGTGAAAATTTTAACTTTATATGTATAGTAAATTATTTCTCCGAAATAAAAAAATCAATCGGTTGGTTATATATTTTAGCCAGGTCTACAAGAAAAAGAAATTCTACTTTTCTGTCACTATTTTCAATTTTTGATAACTCTGTTTGAGAAATCAAACCTGTTTTAGCGACATCATTTTGTGTTAAACCAGCTTTTTCCCTGGCTTCAATTAATTTAGCAGATAGAAGTTCTCTCCTCTTTTTATATTCTTTCTCTTTCTTATCCATATTGCAAAATGATTTATTCCTTTATGCAATATTATGGATAGATTTTTGCTATTCCATTTTGGAATATTTTTCTTGAAAAAGTGCTATCAATTAAAAAATAAACTTTACCTTTGAACTGTCAAAAGAGTTTGATTAAAAGATAATATTAAAAGCGTTCACATACGTCTCATAGTAGAAAACTGCCAATTTTCAGACAAACAGGGACGAAAAGTGCAATGCTCATGCTATATTTGTAAAATATGGCGTGGGCTTGCCTGTTTCGTTTGTTGGGTATGGCAGTACCTCTACTATGAACAGGTGAAGTCCCACGCTTTTTTATTTTATATAAATATAATTCGTTAGGATGGGGCTTTCTAAGAGTAAATTTTGATTTTATGAAAAATAGAATTGATTTTTCTTCTTTAGAAGAGTATTTATCACTGGATATTAATCCTAAACAATTAGCAAAGTTACTGGATGAACTGGCCTATGAATATGCCCGTCAAACTATCCGACTAATAGAATTAGAAAAACCTCATGAATTATACATTCATCCGGAAGTAACCAGTTTTATTTGGCATTTGAAATTACTTCGTGAAGCTTTAAGAGGATGTAAAACATAAACCACCTATTAAATCTTTAAACTTCTTTTTTGGGAATTTGGAGAGAGTTGTGGTATCTGGGTGGTTTTCTTTAACTCCGGATTTTTACAGAGGACCTTAGATATGAATAGAAATAAACTGATCTTTCCCCTCGAAAATTATCTAATAAGTAATTTTTACTATTAAGTTGGATTTCTTATAAAAATATCCGGAATTAATTTCTTCGCATGTCCTACACCTATGTAGTTTATTTCCGGAATAACCCCGGTCCCTGTAACAAGTAAGTCGGATTTTCTGCTTGTTTTACCATAAAGTCAGCTACATCATACCGGGATATAAACCCGAAAAGGTTTACATTCCGGAAATCAGTTGTTTCTACCCGGTATTTTTCCGTAAGTGGTTTATTACTCATGATCCACGGTCGTACAAATTCCCACCTGAGGGTGGATTGGGAAAGCATATTTTCCATAACGGATTTATTTTTATATACCCGCCAGAGAAATACTTTCAGAAGGATTTTTGTGTACCAGGGATGGTATTTGAGGGTGGCAGCTGTTCCAAAACCAGTAAGGACAATGACAGGAATCCGGATCGGATTTTTTGCATGTATCTGAAGGAGTATACCGGCAAAGTCGGAGAAAAGAGTGGTAGCACGAATATCTTTCCCGGTTCCCAGCGTAACCACCAAAGCTTCTGCTCCCTGTATTGCTTTCTCTACATCGGCAAGATTAAGTGCACTTCCTTTTATATCGGCAAGCCGGTTATTTTTTATTGCCATTCCACTTCTGGACAAAGTAGTCAGCTGATGCCCTCTTTCCAGGGCTCTTTTTACTGTGTATTTCCCAACTCCTTTAGAAGCTCCTATAATTGTAATATTCATTTGTATAAAGTTTAATCCCATCTATTGATTGCCTTCTTTCTATTCCGGAGATCATCCTCCTTTTGCATATGCCCTGTTATGATTCTTTGAAAAAGAGGGTTTTCTTTTTTCCGGGTAACATGAAGATAAACAATTGCCTTTGTTTAATGGTTTACAATAAAGAAAGGAAGAAGCCAGCAAAAGGCATCCGGATTATCTTTTGAGAGGCAAAAATATTAAAATAACTATAAATACCTATCAAAAGGAATGACTATTAAAGAAGCAGAAAGAAAGGATAAACAATAGAAAAAGCAAAGAAAATGCCGTCGGCTCTTTTTTTATTATTTATTATCCTATATATTTGAAAAAAAGAAGATGACAGGGAATAAAAGCAGAGAAAAAGAAATTTATAAGGTTACTCTTACCGGAAGTGTTGTAAATATAGCCTTAGTAATCTTTAAGTTTATCGCGGGTGTACTTGGAAGAAGCTCCGCGATGATTGCCGATGCCGTGCATTCGCTTTCCGATCTTATTACAGATGTGATAATCATTCTATTTGTCCGCATTTCTAACAAGCCGCGGGATGCTACGCATGAATACGGGCACGGAAAATTTGAAACATTTGCGACGTTGATAATTGGTATTACACTTATAGTAGTAGGAATAGGGATCGGTTATGAAGGGATTATGAAAATAAAGGCGGTGATAAACGGAGCTATTCTACCAAAGCCCGGCTGGATTGCATTGGTAGTGGCTATCTTATCTATCCTTTCAAAAGAAATCCTTTATCATTACACGGTTGCTAAGGGAAAAAGCCTGAAGTCGGATGTATTAATTGCCAATGGCTGGCATCACCGGAGTGATGCTTTTTCTTCCATAGGAACAGCGGTAGGGATCGGAGGAGCTGTGCTGTTGGGTTCCAAATGGACAGTGTTGGATCCGGTTGCCGCAGTAATTGTCAGTATGCTTATTATCTACACTGCCTGGAAGTTGATGAGGCCGGCTATTGACGAATTACTGGAAAAATCGCTACCGGATGAAGTAGAAAAAGAAATAGCGGATACGACACTTTCTTTTCCTGGTGTTTTTGACTTGCATAACCTCAGGACAAGAAAAATAGGCAACCAGTATGCTATTGAATTTCATCTACGGATGCATGCAGATAAAACTCTTAAAGAAACTCATGATATGGGTTCCGCCATTGAGAAAAGACTAAAAGAAATATATGGAGAAAAAACACATGTTATTATTCACATGGAACCGGAAAAACAATAACTATCTTCTATAACATTCCCCGGAAGGAACCTTATCAGAAGGCTTCCCCGGGGAAGTACACGGCTTAGCCGTAGAGAAATGAATGCGTTATATTACAAATCTATATATTTTCCAGTGCTTTCGTCATTCCCGAGATTTCTTTCATGAGCTGTGGAATTTCAATGTGTTGTGGACAAAGCTCTACACATACCTGGCAGTCGATACATCTCCATGCGCTTTCTTCTTTTGCCAGAGCATATCCGAATGTACCGAGAAATCCCCTACGCTTGCGGTTAAAATCGCCGGAACGGTTACCCTTCATATCCGGGATATTACTTTCCCTGACACATTTATTATAAGTACTGAAAACTCCCGGAATATTAACTCCGACAGGACATGGCATGCAGTAGTCACATTCGGTACAACGGATAGGGGATACTTTCCGGAACTCCTCCAGTGCGTGTAATAAAGTAACTTCCTGCTGTTCTGTCAATGGCTGTATATCTGAAAAGGTAAGGATATTATCTTTTACGTGTTCCATGGCACTCATCCCACTAAGGACGGTTAGAATATTCGGTTTGGATGAAATATATTGCATTGCCCACCATGCCAGACTACGGTCCGGTTCCTGCATTTTCAGTATTTTAGTAGCATCTGCCGTAAGGGAAGTTAGCATTCCTCCCCGGAGAGGCTCCATGATCATACATGGAATATTTCTTTTCAGGAGTTCATTATAGAGAAATTCTCCATCGATATCCCAATCATAGTAATTTGCCTGAATCATTACAAAATCCCATTCATGAAGATCACAGAGTCCGGGAAACTCTTCCCGCGGTCCGTGAAAGGAAAAGCCAAGCCGGTGGATTCTTCCGTTTTCTTTTTGTTTTTTCAGATATTCATATCCACCGAACTCCTCATATACCTTTTTGTAATTTTCTAATGTAGAAAGAGAGTGAAGATGATAAAAATCAAAATAATCCACCTGGCACTTTACCAGTTGTTCTTCAAATATTTCTTCTACTTTCTGCGGAGCATCAATCATCCAGGTCGGCATTTTTGTTGCTAAGAAAAAAGATTCTCTGGGATATTTTTTTAATACTTTCCCTATAAATGTTTCTGACATTCCGGCATGATAAATATAAGCTGTATCAAAATAACGGACTCCGTGTTGATAAGCCACATCAATCATTTTTGCACTTTCCTCTTCGTCTATTTCATTCGTATCTTCCCCGACCCTTGGAAACCGCATACAACCGTAAGCCAATAGAGGAATTTCGGCTCCGGTTTTCGGATCGGTACGTGTATTTATCATTAATCCGGGTGGAATTTCTGTGGTTTTTACTTTTCCGGAAAAATAACTTTTCAACGGGTTTTTCTTTACTCCGTACCAGGCCCCCACTACTCCGGCCGCACCTATTCCCATATATTTTAAAGCCGTTCGTCTGGAAACGTGTTGATTCTGTTTCTTTTTTTCACTGGCCGGATTTGACCCATTTTGTTTATAAGTTTCGTTTTCCATTTTTGTCAGTTTGTTTTGTTCAGCACTGTCTAAAACCTTATCCGATCTTTTTTGTATAGAATTTATTTTCTTATAAAATCGGTGCTTACTCTTTTTTCCATTTCAGGGAACGGTTGTTGTGCGGCTTTTGTATTTTTAATCGTCCATGCCATATTTCTGGCAAGTGTACGCATAATCTGAAGACCTTCTTTATCCTCTTTTACTTCACCTGGTTCCCTTCCGTGAGCCGCATTCCAATATTGAGATCCGATCAGTAACATCCGGGAGAAAGTAAAGTATTTGTTCAGCCGGTCCAGCGTAGCACTGGCACCACTACGGCGGCAAACGGCAATAGCTGCGCCGACTTTATATCTCAATAAATCACCGGAAGTATAAAATATCCTGTCTAACAAAGAACATAATGATCCATTAGGACCTGAAAAGTATACGGGGAAACCTACAATTAGCCCATCGGATTCCGCCAGTTTCTCCCGGATTTCTGCATATAACTGGTCGTTAAATACACAATGTCCGAGTTCATAACATTTATTACATGCGGTACATCCCTGCACGGCTCTTGATCCCAGTTGAACGAGAGAAGTTTTCACACCTTCGGCTTCAAGGGTAGTGGCAATTTCAGAAAGAGCAATAAAAGTGTTGCCTTCTCTGCGTGGACTTCCGTTTATTAAAAGTATTTTCATAGATGTATTTTTTAATCCGGCAACAGAAGTGTTTTCCCCTGTTAAAGATGCGTTTTTTAATCCTTCTTCTTGAACATTTGCAGCCGTCTCCTCTCCCAAAATAACTTTTTCTATTCCATATAAAGCTCCTACTGCTCCTGCCGCGCCAAGACCGATATATTTCAAGGCTGTTCTTCGAGAAACAGAGATATTTTCGGATTCCGGATTATTTCCGGAATCCGGCTGTAAGGTTTCTTTCTTCCTTTCGTTGTCCATTATTATTGTTTTGAAGATTAAAGGTAAATATTATTTTCTTACTTTAAATAAGGTTGTGAGTAGCCATACCTTCCACATAAATCGCTTTGAAAGGAGTTGCCGGACAAATATTTTCACATGCTCCGCATCCGATGCATCGGCTTTCGTCTACATAAGGGATCAATGCATCTCCCGTGGTTTTTACCGATCCGATTGCTCCTACCGGACAGGCTTCATAACAAACTAGACAGTTGAGTCCTTTCGTAACTACTACACAGTTGGATTTTAGATAAGCAGCTGTACCAATTTTTGTATTCTGTTTCTGTACAAGGGAAATGGGTTTAATCGTTTTATTAGGACATACTTGCGAACAAATGTTGCAATTATAATCACAATACCCTTTGTCAAAAAAAAGCTTTGGCTGCATCATTCCGTTAATTCCGTATTCTTTACCGGCAGGTTTTAATACCTTTTGCGGACATTTGTTAATGCAGAGATGACACGAGGTACAATGATTCTTCAAATGAGTATGACTTGCAGAACCAGGAGGACTGACAGGAGTATTACGGATTATTTTTGTTTGATCTTTGTCTTCACCTATAACAGACGATGCTTTTCCGGCAGCAAAGACTCCGAAAGTAGAAAGTACTGCCGTAAAGGCGGTAGAGAGAAATTCACGTCGTGAAGAATCAGGTGTTTGAATTTCCGTTTTATCCGGAACAGATTCCGAAGTTTCGGACAATGTATTCTTTTTACTAGAAAAAGGTACGCTAAAATAATAATTTATTGCATCTTTCTTACAACTTCCTAAGCAATTATAACAAGCTACACAACGACTGTTATCTATTATATATTCTTTTGAATTAATACAATGGGATTTGCATTTTCTTTCACAAAGGGCACACCCATGGCATTTACTGGAGTCTATGCTGACTTTAAAAAGAGAGTATTTGCTAATAATCCCCAGGAAAGTACCTACAGGACATATCGTATTACAATAACTTCTTCCCCGTGTCCATGCCATATAGCTTACGACAACCAGAGAAATTACAGCAATGATAAATGCCATAAAACTGATCATCTCCAGATCTGTTTTTAAGGTAAGGTAATCTCCGGTCTTTGCCGTTACTTCTGCAATCAGGTTATTTCCTGCAATAAAAACGGGTTTAAATATATGGGTAATAATTCTTCCATAAGCACTATAAGGGTCTATCAATGCAGTGAAAAGACCGAAACCGGATATAATAGCAACTGCGGTTAACCCCAGTAAAACATACCGAAGGATATTCTTTGCTCTTGCATACCGGAAAGCATACCTTTGTTTCTTTTTCCGGAACAGGTTGGAAAACCTGCGGATCACATCCTGAAATATACCCAACGGACAGATAACCGAACAATAAATTCTTCCGAAAATAAAAGTCAGGACCAGGAGAAACAGCAATACACCAATATTAATTGCCAACAATGCGGGAATAAGTTGAATATTTGCCAGTAGGCTTATCTTCTCAGGTAACAATCCGTTAAGTTCCAGAAAATAAAATGATTAGTAAAGTAAAAACCGGAACTGCGAATAATACTCATATCTTTTTCAACATATTTTATTTTTTGTTAGCTGTAATTTATACAAAATTTTTAGATGGTCACTTCGAATGTAAAAAATCAATACCGGACTGTTTTTTTATTGTTTTTAAAAACGGTATTTAGTTATCAGTTTCAACATTCCATATACTCCGAATATATGAAAAATCATACCAGGAATGGCAAGATAAAGATGCCGGAACGCAAGAAGAATATTTCCGGATGTCCCCCATTCGATAAAAACCCCTGCCATCTGATAAAACAAGACTATGAACACAAAAGTAAGCAAAGAAATATTCATGGAACATTTTGCTCCGTAAGAAGCTGCTAAAGCCAGTAAACACGATTTGGTCAATATGATTAGTAAAATATCCACCGAAGGCATTCCGGTCAGCAAGTAACTAACAACCGGAGAAAGAACTGCAGTTAGTATACCTGCTTTCAGACCATATTTATAAGCACCGAAAAGAGTAAAGAAATAAATCGGATGAAAGATCATTCCTCCTTGTGGAATCAGGTGAAATAATCCTGACAACAACATATTGCCTATTACCAGAATGATAACTACCAGAAACGTTCGGGTCTGCCTGAAAAAAAATGTACATGATTTTCCCAAAGCATTCGCTGCTGAATAATTCGTTCTCATATAAATATGTGTAATTGATTTAATTCCCGGTAGCAAAATTGTTAATTAAAAAGGTAAGATCTTTTCTTTTTTGTATTAAATGGACAAAATAAAGTCTGAAAGCGGCATACCGGTTTTTTAAAAGATCCCTGTTTTTTTTATTTATTTTCCTGATACGTGTATCTTTGCATAAAACGTGTATCAATGAAATTTTTCGAAACACTTACCTCTTCACGAACTGTAGTATGGGGCTCTCTGATTTTGAGTGTCATTATTATATATCCTAATATCGGAAACATTATCTGGTCATTATGTACACAAGCCGGAAAGATAGAAGATACAACATTTGTAACGGCTTCTGTCCTTTATTTTTTTTACCGGTATTTTTTCTTTGTAGGTCTCACATGGATGCTTATCCGAATAAATATTAAAAAGGCAGGTTGTAAACTGAAAGAAAGATTCCGGATATCCTTTTTTATTACGCTGGCCGGATACGCTGTGTATGTATTAATTGCATTATCAGTAGAATATATTATACGAAGAGATTGCTTTACAC
This sequence comes from Candidatus Azobacteroides sp., assembly GCA_021201815.1. Lineage (GTDB taxonomy): Bacteria > Bacteroidota > Bacteroidia > Bacteroidales > WRGA01 > WRGA01. The sequence goes on from JAJQEC010000114.1 coordinate 89,214, forward strand.
AACTGCTTATCCTGCAATTCCTGATTGCATGGCTGGTACCGGTACTTATCGGACAGATTTATTATTTGACAGTTATTCAACGCGAGACAGAAAAAGAAATAGAAAAGCTTCGGAGCGAAAATCTTCAAAGCCGTGTGGACGCATTAAGTAATCAGATCAATCCACACTTTTTTTTCAACTCTCTGAATGGTATCACCGCACTTGTTGCTGCTAACCGGAACGAGGAAACGACAGCGTATGTGACAAAGTTATCTACTATTTTCCGTTATATTTTACAAAGTGACAAAAAAGGATTGGTTCGTCTGAAAGAAGAACTCACCTTTCTGGATGCCTACCGATATTTGCTTGAAGTCCGGTACAGCGGAAAGATTTCTTTTTTGGTGAATGTTCCTGTCTCAGGAATGGAGTTACAATTACCTGTTCTTTCTTTACTGCCTTTAATTGAGAATGTGGTAAAGCATAATATTATTGATAGTGAACATAAGATGATTGTAGATATTTATTTATCTGAAAACAGAGAATTGAAAGTTAGGAACCCGGTTTACCGTAAATATAATATAGAATATTCTCACGGAATAGGCTTAACAAATCTTTCCGCGCGATATAAACTATTAACGGGAAAAGATATAGAAGTTAACGAAGAGGCAGGATATTTTATGGCTACCTTACCATTAAAGAAAGCTGAAAATGAAAGTACTGATTGTTGAAGATGAAACTATTGCTTACGAATATTTAAGCAAACTGATCAGGAAAGCAGATCCGGCCATAGAGATAATTGCTGCAACCGAAAGTATTTCTTAAACAGTGAAATGGTTGAAATCCAATCCGGCACCGGATCTTATCTTTATGGATATTCATCTTTCGGATGGGTCAGCATTTACTATTTTTGATCTCATTGTAGTAGAAACTCCTATAATTTTCACTACTGCTTACGATGAATATGCGATTCAAGCTTTTAAAGTAAATAGTATCGATTATCTTCTTAAACCGATAGAAGAAGCAGACCTTAAAAGGGCAATTGAAAAGTTTGGTAAACTAAATCGGAAAAAAAAGAGAGAGTATCTTTTTCAACAGACACAAACAAACTTTTCCGGAAATTATTTCACAAAACTTCTTGTTTCTCACCGGGACAGCCTGATTCCTGTTTCTATAGAGGAAATTGCTTATTTTTATACGTCAGCACATCAGACTATGATTTGCCTTTCAAGCGGGAAGCAATTCTCGTATAACAAAACCCTGGATTCCATCATCCAGCATCTTGAGCCGGAATTGTTTTTCCGGGCAAATAAACAATTTATTATTTCAAAAGAATATGTCACGAACATTACTATCTGGTTTGACCGTAGGTTGCTGATTAGTCTTTCCGTAGAAACTCCGGAAAGGATTTATATAAGTAAGAACAAATCTGCCGAATTTAAAGAGTGGATTGTAAGCGGAAATAAGAAAGAGGCAAAATAAAAACAAGTACTAAAGATCAGGCGTCCGAAATGATAACAGGAGTAATTAAAGCTTTTTTATTTTTAACAGGATTGGATTTATAAATTTAAATCATTATTATAAGAAACCTGTATATCCTGTGAGGAAATTGAAAATATCTTTTAGATTTGTAAAATTTTATTCTCCCGGTTTTAAAGGTATATCCTTACTTAACAGAAACTTTTTTAAATCTTCTGTTGATAGTTCTCCGAGTTCTAATAATTGATTATACGGTTTTTTCAGGTTTAGTAATCTTCCAAAAGCAGGTTCGGTTTTAAGTCCTTCTTTTTTTAATTGGATAATATTCTGTTTTACTTTTTCATCGGCAAGTTCAAGAATATCGTTTTCCACTATCATGTGTCGGAACCCTTTTTGTTTTGATGTTTCTGTAGGTTCTGCATATATTTCTACAGGCATATTCTTATATATAAAACCAGCCACATAGGAAAAATCATCCATATGAAAATGAAATGAAGCGAAAGAGGAAAAAGAATTGTGTATAAGTTTATGAAATTCTTTCTTTTCTCTTAGATGACAAATAATATCCAAATCACTGCTATCTGTATATATTCCAATTGGAATAGTACCTACTAATAACGGATCATATTCACAAAGAATCCGGAAAATATCTAACTCTTCCAAAAGCCTTGCACTTCGTTGTTGTAAGGAGTCTCCGGTTTTGAGGTAATCTAATGTTGACCATGAATGCATAGATAACAAAATCAAAAGCCAGAAATCAGGAAACAAAAGAATGAGAAATGTTTTCTGACTGCCGGACAATTTATTATTCATTTATAAAGAAAAACAAAGGTAAAAAATTTATTCTCGGAAAGTTTATCCTTTCTCCTTTTATATAAATTAGAAAGAGAAAGGATAAACTTTATATGAGTTATCAAAAGCTATCTCTGGATATTTAGGAGGTATTATTGTTTACCTCCTGAGATAATACCCGGATCATTATCTGCATTATTAACGATTCGGTTAACTCCTTTAGATTGCTTGCCGAAATTCAGGTTAATATTTAGCCGGATAAGAAATGTACGGGTCATGTTTCCGCTATGTATTTCCGATTTGACCGGATTTAATGCCGACCAGTTCTCATTTTCCGAGCGGTAGGTTTTGATAAATGGATTATGAATTCCTGCCATCAGAGACCACTCCGGCTTCTTGTACCCGGCTGTAAAGGTATCCATTAATTGTCCTTTTAATAATTGTTCTCCGTATACATATCTGTCCGGTGGTGTAATGGTGGTAAAATTAGCAATCCAGTTTTTATAAGAGAAATCCAGATTAAAACGAATTTCTTTCATCGTATAAGTGTGAAGATAATCGTTTCCTTTGCTTATATAACGATTTAATTTAGGAGATACGGATAAACTGATGTAATCTTTCCAGGGCTTAATCCTGAAAGTAACTTCTGCGCTCAGATTTTCAAAGGATTTCTGATTCTTATATGTACGAACAAATAAGCCGTCTTCCAAAAATATAGATTCCATGATCGGTTTGTATTCATGCAGATAACCGACCAGTGCGTCCACACTCCACCATCCTTTATTACATCCGGCATTAAAATACTGGTTTAATGAAAGATACGAATCCAGGTCCGGATTTCCTCTTCTTACCTGCAGTCCGTCAATAAGTTGCTCCACGTTATTCAGGTAAGCAATAGCCGGCGCATTGTTCTTTAAATGGATACGGTAACGGAAGTACATATCATTTGTGGGTGTATAAGTAAACCGGGCAGAAGGCTGAAGCATATATTTTTCATGCCGACCATTGGCCTGACTATAATAAAAGCGGCTACCTGCCAGATTGACCATATAACCGAAATGCCTGATTTTTCCCTGATACTCTGCATATACAAAACTTTCTGCCTGTCTGAGGGATACATCAGCAATTGTCGAGCCCAGGTATTCATTATCCGTATATGATTGGATGTGCTTTATTCCTCCGGTTAACTTTCCTTCACCGAGCTTCTTTTCATAAATACCTTCTCCGATCAGGGAATATTTATTTCCGGAAATATCGGAAAAGATATCTGTTTCCGGAATATCCTGTCTTAATTCCTGATAGATACGGTTACTTTTTGTATCAATATAAGTTCCTACAACGTTGAAAATAAGTAGCTGATCGTTTTTTAAATACTGTTGAAAATAAAGATCAAGTGCCGGAGAATTGCTTTTTTCTGTTGAATGATCATATATCGATAATGGCAGCTCATTATCTGAAATATACAATTTACTTTTCCTGTCATTATAAGAAGCCGGAAAGTCAAGATAAATATAACGGAATTGTGCCGAGAAGAAATATTCATCTTTTTCCAGAAAACTGTAATTTATATTTGAAGTAAATAATTTTTTATTGAATAGTGTCGGCTCCCCTGCTTCCACTCGGTGTAATTCATAATCGGAGAAAAAGAACTTTTCATCGTATTCCCGGGTCCAATCTCCTTTACGTTGAACAAAACGGGCATTTACAGAAACTTCGGATTTCCCCCGGTTATATTTCCCTGCCAACATATTATCAATAGAGGTCCTGCTTCCTCCGATGTTATGCATAAATCCACCACGAATACTTCCTCCGGCTTCCTTTTTCCGGGTAATGTAATCAATAACAGCCGCCACATCACCATAGCGTATTCCCGGATCATCATGGTATTCGATCCGTAGAATTTCGTCCGGATTAAGAGCTGCGATTTCTCCGTAACCAACCAATACACCATTAATTCTTAATTGGACTTCCCCGTTTTGCGAAGTAAAAACTTCTCCTGAAATAGGATCGACAATAATCCGGGGCAACTGAAGCTTACTTAATAAATCCAATCCGTCAACAGAAGATTCTACCTGTGTTTTTGAAGGTAAAATTGATTGGCGGTCTGTATTTCGGATTATTCTTCTGGCTGCAACTGTCACTTCATTTATTTCTCTTGAAAGAGGTTGTAATTGTATATGGAGTGGTTGCGCGGGTTCATGAACAGAAAGAAAAGTATAATAATCCCGATATCCCAGATAAGAGACAGAAATCAGGTAATCTTTTTCTTCGATATTCGGAAACGAGAAAAAACCATCCATATCACTACTTATCCCCTGTATAAGCGTAGAATCCTGTCTTAATAATAATACAGTTGCAAAAGAAATGGGAGAATCATCTTCCACGTCTGATATCTTCCCCTGAATTTCCGTCTGTTTTGCCGAAAGGAGAGTTAAATTGGATAATATGACTATAAAAGCCAGCATGAGTTTTTTTGAATTCATTATTATTACTTTTTATATATGATACTACTATTAGTATGTTAAGTACCCAATACATACCCATCGGTATGTTAGATAACAAAAAATATATGTTGACTAAAAAACCAAGTCTTGTTTGTGAAGGCTAGGACATATGTTCACTTTACACTCATTTTTTGCCATCTACTGATATTTTTTGTTAAGTTTATGTCTATAAGCTTTTAAAGTGCATATATATGCTGTACCTGTTTTCTTTTTCACGCCATTCAATTTTTATATGTTATAATTAAATCTATCTTTTCTATTTGTATAGACGATTGGATTCAACATATATTTTAAAAAACATACCATTAAGTATGTTTTTATAAAAAAGATGCTTTTAAAGAAAACGAATAATAAGGAAGAAAAATACAACATGCAGTAAAACAGCAGAATAATAAAAAGAAAGAATATTTCTTTTTATTATATTCTTTAAATTTTCCGGAAATTTATTTACCGGTTAATAACCGGTAAAGATTGTCCCAGTCCCTCTGTAGTTCTTTTAAAGAAGTGATCCCATCTTTATTAATAAAAGCACGGTTCATGGAAATGCCATCACTAAGATTAATAAACATATTAGCAATTTGTTCGTCGGGAATATCCGATTTAATTTCTTTTTTTCTTTTGGCCGTTTCAATGATTTCTGTCCAGGCCCATATCTCCTTTTTACGCTGTGCAATATGTATGCTGAGGAAATCATTTACCCGGCGGGAAGCTTCATGAAGAAATAAAAAAAGATTCGTATCTCCTTCTTCAAGATCACCTGTATTGGAAGGATCTTCGAGTAGTTTCAGATAAGTAGAATAAAATTCCTTTAATGAAGTCCGGGGAAAGTTTCGGAAATCCGTAATCAAACCATGATTATAAAAATATTTAACTACCGCTTCAAACAATTCTTCTTTACTTCTATAATAATGGTAGAATGCCCCTTTCGTAAGTCCTGCTTCTTCTACAATCTCATTTAGGGAGACTTCTTTATAGCTTTTCTTTAAAAAAAGACCGAAGGCAATCTGAAGGATTTGCTTTTTTGTATCTGCCATATTTTCTGACAATTAATATGCAAAGGTAAAAAGGAAAAAGGAATACGTAATAAACAAAAGAGAAAAAAGGAATTTGTTTTATTTTATTTTAATATTTTACTTTTTGAGTAATAGGTGGGTGAATAAAGATATTTGCTTAATTTTGTAGAGAATACCTGCATCATATAAAGAAAATTATAAGCTTCCTTTATTATATATAAAAGGGAGAATATAATAGGTTTAATATATTTAATAATAAAAATATAATTATGAATAATTTTATTTTTCAAAATCCTACAAAACTTGTTTTTGGAAAAGGACAAATAACCCTCTTAAAGGATTTAATTCCTCAGGAGAAAAAAGTAATGGTGACCTACGGAGGAGGAAGTGTAAAGAAAAACGGTGTTTATAACCAAGTAAAAGAAGCTTTAAAAGACCATGATATTATTGAATTCTGGGGAATTGAACCGAATCCGACAATAGAAACTTTAAGAAAGGCTATTACGTTGGGAAAAGAAAATAAAATCGATTTTCTGCTGGCTGTTGGTGGAGGTTCTGTGTTAGACGGGACCAAACTTATTGCTGCAGGAATTCCTTACGAAGGAGATGCTTGGGAAATCGTACTGCAAGGACAGGCTAAAGAGAGTATTCCTTTTGCTTCTGTTATGACTTTACCGGCAACCGGATCAGAGATGAATACAGGAGCAGTTATTTCCCGGACAGAAACTAAGGAGAAATATGGATTTAATAATCAATATCCGGAGTTTTCCATTCTGGACCCTGAAACTACTTATTCTCTTCCTGCCCACCAGATTGCGTGCAGTTTGTCTGATATATATGTCCATGTAATGGAACAATATATGACTACCACCGGACAATCCCGGATTATGGACCGTTGGGCAGAAGGATTGTTACAAACGGTGATTGAAATAGCTCCCCAAATTCGTAAAAACCAGACGGATTATAATCTGATGGCAGACTATATGCTTGTTGCTACACTTGCCCTTAACGACATGATCCGTATGGGTGTCTCACAGGATTGGGCGACTCACATGATAGGTCACGAACTAACAGCACTCCATGGCTTAACGCACGGAGCCTCTCTCGCTATTGTTCTTCCTGCTACCTTAAGAGTTCTTAAGGAACAGAAAAAAGACAAGCTACTGCAATACGGAGAACGGGTATTTGGCATCACAGAGGGTAGTGAAGAAAAACGAATTGAAGAAGCCATTGAAAAAACAGAAGGTTTTTTCCGTTCTCTGGGACTGAACACCCGTCTTTCGGAAGAAGGAATCGGAGAAGAAACAATTAATACAATTGCCGAACGCTTCAATAAAGCCGGAGTAACATACGGTGAAAAAAGGAATGTGACAGGCAATGTCGCAAAAGAAATTTTACGGAGTGCTTTGTAATAAAACTAAAAGAAACTGCCTGAAAAGTAATTTTCATTGTTAATTTCGTTCTTTTTTAACCACAAAGAGCTAAGTACGCAAAGAAATTAATTACGTACCTGGTGCTCTTTGTGATTAATTAAAGAATGGAAATACCTGATATATTATTAAGACTGCATTTTACTCTTTCCTCAGGTCCAAAGAGAAGTAATAAACATAGGCACTTTTTCTTTTCCTGCCTTAAATCCGCAATGTTTATAAAACCCGGTTTCTTTTTCATACGCAATGAGGACAATCCTCATATAGCTTTTGTATTTCTCTTTGATTTTTCCGATAAGCTCTTTCCCGATTCTTTTATCCTGGTAATCCGGATGAATCAGCAAATAATGAATATAAGCTGTCATGATTCCATCATCCAGTGCATTGACTAACCCGATTAAAGTTTCTCCATCCCAGGCAGAAAATACAGTTGCGGAGTTTTGCATGGCCTCTGCCAGTTTTTCCGGATAATGTCCGGAAGACCATCCGACAGAAAGAAATAATTCCTGCAAACTTTCCGGAGAGAATTGTTTAATTTCTTTATATTCTATTTTCATAAAAGTAAATATTTATACAAATATATAAGAAAAATAACAAGATTACTTTTATGGAGCCACACACTATAAACCTGCTTTCCTATATGGACCATCAAAAATTAATTTAATTTTAAACTATATTATTCGATTTATAGTTTTAATTTTGATTTTTAATATTTCAGTAAATGATACGTACAAACAATATTACGAAAAGCTTTGATAAATTACAGGTTTTAAAGGGAATTGATCTCCATATCCTTCCGGGAGAAATAGTAGCGATAGCTGGTCCGAGCGGCGCAGGGAAAACCACATTGCTGCAAATCATTGGTACTCTTGATAAGCCGGATAGCGGAGAAGTTGAAATAAACGGAATAAATGTAAGTAAATTAAAAGAGAAAGAACTATCAGTTTTCCGCAACCAGAATATCGGTTTTATATTTCAGTTTCACCAGTTATTGCCGGAATTTACCTCTTTGGAAAATGTAATGATTCCCGCATTGATAGGAAATAAAAAGGCGGGAGAAGCAGAAAATAGAGCAAAAGAACTTTTATCCTTTTTAGGACTAAAAGATCGTTTTGAGCATAAGCCATCCGAACTTTCAGGAGGGGAAAAGCAACGGGTAGCCGTAGCAAGAGCATTGGTAAATGAACCACATGTGATTCTGGCAGATGAACCATCAGGAAGCCTCGATACAAAAAACAAGGAAGAGTTACATAATTTATTCTTTGATTTAAGGAAACAGTTCGGACAAACATTTGTTATTGTTACACATGATGAGGAATTAGCCCAACGTTCAGACAGAATTATTCACATGAAGGACGGATTAATTATATAAATATATTTGTGAATAAATGCATATTGTTTCTTATAAGCAATGCCCGGAATTTATTATTTGTGAAAGAAAAATAAATCTTGTTTTTGTTGACATGAATTCCTGTTACATTCTTTGATGGTTATCCGAAATTTCGTGTAAATTTGTAATAAATATCCATTTCAACTTGTTTATTAAACATGCAAAAGCTTAGGTTAGAGCAAAAATTACAACAAAAACTATCTCCGCAACAAATTCAGGTGATTAAGTTGCTGGAATCGACTACTCTGGAACTGGAAGAAAAGATAAAACAGGAACTGGAGGAAAATCCTGCGTTGGAAGAATCCGATGAACATATTGATAATGAAATAAACAACAATGGTGAAGAAACTGAGGATTTGTCATTAGGTGATTACCGCGATGAAGATGATATCCCTCCTTATAAACTGGAAACAAATAACCGAACAACAGGTGAAAAAAAAGAAGATATTCCTTTTTCAGCAGGAATTACTTTTCATGAATCTTTAATTGACCAGATTGCCCTGAGAGACCTTTCTAAAAATCAATTTCTGATTGCAGAATACATTATAGGAAATATAGATGACGAAGGTTACTTGAGAAGAGACCTGCAATCTATTTCTGACGATTTGATTTTTCAGGTAAATATGGATGTATCTGTCGGGGAATTGGAAGACATCTTAAGAGTTGTGCAGGATCTGGAACCAACCGGTGTCGGAGCAAGAACCCTTCAGGAGTGTTTACTTATTCAACTTAGAAAACAGGAGGAAACAGGAGACTCCAATCTGGCTATCACATTAATTCAAAATCATTTTGATGAATTTGCTTATAAGCACTATGACAAAATTGCCCGTGAATTAAATATTTCAGAAGCCAGATTAAAGGCAGTGATTCAGAAAATAACCACATTAAATCCAAAACCGGGAAATGCGTTCAGTACTCCTTTGGAAAACCGAAAAGAAACTATTATTCCTGATTTTATCGTAGAATATCATAATGGACAATTGCATATAAGCCTTAATCATAAAAATGTTCCGGAATTAAAGATAAATCCGGAGTTCTCTTCCTTATTGCAGGATTCCTCATTGAATAAAGCGCAACTTTCTGCTAATGAAAAAGATGCAACTATCTTTATTAAACAAAAGTTAGATTCTGCCAAATGGTTTATTGATGCATTAAAACAAAGGCAAAACACGTTGTTATCCACTATGAACGCAATTGTAAGTTTTCAGCAGGATTTTTTCAAAGATGGGGATGAGGCATCTCTTAGGCCTATGATATTAAAAGATATTGCCGAAATGACCGGATTTGACATATCCACTATATCCCGGGTTAGTAATAGTAAATACGTACAAACCAATTTCGGAGTTTATTCTTTAAAATACTTTTTTTCGGAGGCTATGCAAAGAGAAGACGGAGAAGAAATCTCTTCCCGGGAAATAAAAAAGATAATTCAGGAATGTATTGCCAATGAAAATAAAAAAAAGCCTTTAACGGATGAACAGTTAACCGAAGTCTTAAAACAAAAATCTTATGTCATTGCAAGAAGAACTGTTGCAAAATATAGAGAACAACTTAATATACCCGTAGCCCGTCTAAGAAAAGAAATTTAAAAAGAAAAAACAAGATAAAGACAAACAAAGAAGACCGAAAAATAGATTAATAAAATCTATTTTTCGGTCTTCTTTCTCTTTATTCTTTTTAGTTTTGCTTATAATCCGCGAATTTAAAACTTAAGAATTACCGAAGAAGACATTTTTCCATTGATATTTAAAGTAAAAATATACTGGCCGGAAGGGAAAGAAGTCATATCAATAACTTCATGAGCATTATAAATGGTCCCTCTTGTGAGCATCCGGCCACTCGCACTATAAATAGAATAAAGCGGAGTACCTGAGAAATCTTTTATTCTTATGTTTAACACATCCTTAACCGGGTTAGGATAAAGAACAAAAGAATGGCTCCCAGGAGTTAACTTTTCCGTAGTCGTGTCTTTATCAAAGTTAAAAATTACTTCCCTTGTTATCATGTTTTGATTAGAAACCTTATTCAGGGCTTTTTCATAAAAAGTAAATCTCATAGTTCCTTCATTATCTTCAGTCCTCCATTCCAGCATAGAAGAAATATTCGGACTCCAGTTATCCGTCTGCCAATCATATATTATTATTTTATTATTAAAATTTTCTGTATGATTGTTTGTGTAAATATACTGGTTTATACCTTCCCAATTCTGATTATTCATCTGATAAATCGAATAACCATTCGAGTCATCATATTTCCATTTACTGGTATCGGTTTTTGTCACTTCTTCTACAAAAATTTCATTATCCACATATTCAATATTAATGGTGGCAATTTCCTGCCAGGTATTTGCTTCCCATAAATACCTTATTATTTTCGTACATTTATCAGAAGTATTATAATGATAAATATATTTTTCCAGATTTTCATGAACTCCGGAAGCATTTACAAAATCGATTGTTTTTGAAATCGGTAGTTCGAAATCATATGTATAGGTCACACTAAAAGCATTGTCATAACTATTTCCATTCCACTTCTTATATTCTTCTTTTATGAGCAAATTGGTCCCGGAAAGATACGTATAGCTTATTTTTGAAGCATTTTTATCCTCCTTTTCAAAAGTAATTATTTCTTTTGGCAGATTACGTCCATTATATGTTGTCAGCTCTGTATGGAAAGGCACCCAATGATTATTATCCCATTCATATACCTTATAACTTGTACAAAGGTTATTATTATCAAAAACTTTCTCCCACTTCTTATCAATTCCTACCCACTCATCATTAAGATATTGATATGATGCATATAAAATCTGATTTCCCCGGATATCATATTCATATTCAATTTTCTTATCTTCTTTCCAGGCATCATTTTCATAAGTATAAGTAATCATGGATGTCTGTACTTCATTATCATATTGATATGTTTTCTTAGATAAATATTCACCGGTATTCCTGTCGGTTAATATAACTTCAGATACCTGCTGAGAAGCATTTCTTTCAAAAGTAGTCCTGTAAGAAACCAAATTTACATAGTCTTCATAACGAATATGATTTAAGACTTCATAACGGGACTCCACATATCCATCGATTTCATTTACATATTCCAGTAAATCATCTGCAGATAAATTTAAAAAAGAAAACAGCATCAAAAAAGAAAATGCAGACTTAAGGGAAAAGCCGTGATACATAATAAATTGTTTTATATAAATTTAGGTATTAATATTTTCAAAACGGGAAAATTCTTTTTTTAGTTTCTTCCAGCAAAAATAAATATACAAGGATACATGTAAAAATAGATATTTTATTGGTAATATGCTTCTATTAGAGATAATAATTTTTTATATGTCCTTTAATAAAATATTATATTTTTCATTTCTAACTGCATTTTTGATAGAGATATATTTTTCCCAATGCTTTTTCATTATACCATGATCAATATTAAAATCTTCGGATCCGACCTGATCGATTTTATCCAGTAAAGAGGCTATGGTCAATTTACTAATATCCATGGCAGGCACATATGCCGGCTCAAATTCCTGTTCGGAATGTGCTTCAAGGATAACATTAGCGTCCGTTAAAGAAATAAGAATATCTGTGGTCAGCTTTATGGGAATTTTATAATACAATGAAATGTCATGTTTTGTATAAGGTTTTTCTCCTTTCTCGAAGCGTTTTACTATTAAAGCAGCTATTAATACGGTAAAAAATTCTTTACACCGACGGCTTATATTCCGAATATCCTTTTCAAAGTTATACCCCTCAATATTCTGACCGGCAGCGGCAAGCTCTACCCCCAGTAAACAAATAACCCAGGAGAGCTGCAACCATAATAAAAGAAGTGGCAAAGCAGCAAAACTCCCATAAATAGCATTGTATTTAGATACCCATAATTGCCCGGAAATATATAAAAGCTGGAATAACTGAAAAGCGATCCCTGCAAATAAGCCGGCTCCAAAAGCATTGAGGAACTTTACATGGGTATTAGGAATAAACATATATATTCCGGTAAAAGTAAATACGATAATAACAAAAGGAAGAAGCTTTAAAAATACTCCCCAGGCAGGATTAAAGATTTGCAAAGTCTCTGCAAAAGTCGTGGTAAGGAATACAGAAATTCCTCCGGAACAAATCATCAACAGGGGTAAAACTAAAAATAGAGAAAGATAATCCGTAACTTTTCGAAATAAACTCCTTGACTTCTGTACACGCCATATCTGGTTAAAAATATCTTCAATATTTCCCAGCAAGTTCATTACAGTCCAAATTAACAATCCCAAACCAATTCCTACAAAGACTCCGCTTTGCGCATGTTCCAGATAAGAATCCACAAAAGTAAGAGATTGGTTCAATGCTTTTTGCTGACCCGGTAGAAAAGCAAATAACTGGCTTTTCACGATATTCTGAAACCCGAATCCCCTTGCAATCCCAAAAAGAACAGCCAACATGGGAACAATGGCCAAAAGAGTATTATATGTCAGGGCTGAAGCTTTACTTTGGAGACGATCTTCCGAATAGCGACGACCGGCCATAATGAAAGATTTGACAATATTATAGAAAAATTGTCTGACTTTCGATTCTTCTTTTCCTGAATGCCAGATGCCTATTTTAAAAAAATGAACAGCATTCTTACACCAGGCGACAAACCGGTTAATAAAAGCCTGTAATTTATTTTTCAATATCAAGTAATTTAAAAAAGCAGCAAACCTATAAGCCGGGTTCTGTATCCTTACGGATGCCTGTCATTTATCTTGATTCCGGCTCACACCGAAATTCCAGCGACCTACCCCCCGACATCGGACGAGCAGCCCTACAGCGTCGGTATACATGGTCTTGCAGCCCACAAGATGTACGGCTTCCTGTGTTACCACAGGAACCGGTGAGCTCTTACCTCACCTTTTCACCCTTACCTTAAAATAAGGCGGTTATTTTCTGTTACATTGCTCTGCCCTCACGAACAGCTTCCCGTTAGGAAATGTGGTGCTCTGTACTGCCCGGACTTTCCTCTTTTTTAAAACAAAAAAAGCGACAAGCCGGTTTACTGCTGCTGCAAAATTAATCTAAAAAAATTGAATTTTAGCAGGTTGGCTACTTAAAAGCATATAGAAAAGTATAAAAACATAAAATAAAAAAGTGTATTTCCCTTTTTATACATTCTTATTATTATCATTAAAGAATGAAAAAATGCAATGTGGAGATGTATTTTTTTTAGTAAAAATGCAATCTGTATATTACATTTTTACTACTTTTGTCCGAAATTATTTTTATTAATTATCCAAGAAACAGTGCCATGGATCTCTTAAAAGACATAATCGGGCGTGCAAAAGCCTGTAAAGAAAGGATCGTGCTTCCGGAAGGAACAGAAGAAAGAACCCTTAAGGCAGCAGATCAATTGCTTAATGATGAAATAGCAAGTATCATCCTGCTTGGAAAGGAAAAAGAAATCTATCAACTGGCACATAACCTGAATTTAAAAAATATTTCAAAAGCTATTATTGTCGACCCTGCAGATAATCCGAAAAAGGAAGTATACACGAACCTCCTGTATGAGCTGCGGAAGAATAAAGGCTTAACCATTGAGAAGGCTAGGGAATTATCAGAAGATCCTCTTTACCTTGGCTGTCTGATGATTAAAAACGGAGATGCAGACGGAGAAGTAGCCGGAGCGATTAATACAACAGGAAATGTGCTTCGTCCTGCTTTTCAGATTATAAAAACAGCTCCCGGAATAAGTGTTGTATCCGGAGCTTTCCTGATGTTTATTCCTAACAAAGAGTATGGTGAAAATGGCATTATGGTATTTGCCGACTGTGCCGTATTGCCTGATCCCACTGCGCAGGAATTAGCTCAAATTGCCGTATCAACCGGACAAACAACCCGTGATATATGTGGCTTCGAACCCAGAATAGTTATGTTAAGTTTTTCCACAAAAGGAAGTGCATCTCATCGCATGGTCGATAAAGTAGTAGAGGCTACTCAACTGGCTAAAAAACTTAACCCGGAGTTAAAGATTGACGGGGAATTACAGGCAGATGCCGCAATTGTTCCTTCCGTAGCAAAGAGCAAAGCTCCGGAAAGTGAAATTGCCGGAAAAGCCAATGTCTTGATCTTCCCTTCTTTAGAAACAGGAAATATTGCTTATAAACTTGTTCAACGCTTAGCAAATGCCGAAGCAATCGGTCCTATCCTACAGGGAATAGCAGCTCCTATCAATGATCTTTCCAGAGGATGTTCGGTTGATGATATCTACAAAATGGTTGCTATCACAGCTAATCAGGCAATTGGGATTAAAAATAAATAAAATCCACAAATAAAACAGATTGAAAGTTAAGAAAGGAGTTAAACTTTTTATATTTTTCATCATTAAACTAAATATATCTAATCATTCACATCATGCCGGAAATTATTGAACCCATTGAAAGTTTTAGCCTGAGCAGAAAGCAACATGAAAAGAAATTATTTTCTAAAATCGGTGTCGTAGGTTGTGGAAGAGACGGGCAGAATATCGTCGGCCTTACAGCATCTGCCGGACTGGAAGTTGTTTTTGTTGAAATTTCGGAAGAAAAGATACAAACAGCCCTGAACAACATCAGCAAAAACCTGGAAACCAAAGTAGAAAACTGGGGATTAACTGTTTCGGAAAAACGCTCTATCATGTCAAGAATTACAGGTACATTAAATTATAATGACCTGAAAGATTGTGATTTCGTTATTGAATGTATTCGTTATGATGATGAAACCGGAGAGAGAAATATTCTTTTGCGGAAAGAAGTATTCAAACAAATGGAAGATATTCTTGCTCCGGATGCGGTAATCGCTACAAATGCTACAACCGTAATTATTTCCGAGCTTGCTTCTGACCTGGTGCATAAAGACCGTTGTATCAGTCTCCATTTCCTGGTCACTCAACCGGAAGCCCGGATTATTGAGATTGTGAAGGGACTTTATACTTCTGATGAAGTTTTTGAGAAAATGAAATTGTTTTGTAAACTTATCAAGCACGATTATATTTCCGTTCACGAAAGCAACGGATTGGTAAGTTTACGTATATTTGTTACCATGCTGAATGAAGCCTGTCAGATGCTCATGGAAAATATTGCTTCTCTGGAAGATATTGATAAGCTTCTGCAGGTCGGGTACGGATATAGGCTGGGTGTATTCCGCTCGGCTGATATTCTTGGTATTGAAAAAATGGTACCTCTTATGCACAATATGTTTGATGAATACGGAGATAAAAAATACAAACCTTCTCCCCTGCTCCTTCGCTTATTCAGAGCAAAACATTTCGGATTAAGTACAAGAAAAGGGTTCTATCTGTATGATGAAGACGGAAAACTCCTTGGCCCGGCTCCGTTAGTATAATTAATCATTAACTGTAACCAATGTTTACCCATGAATATATTAGTTCTTAATTGCGGTAGTTCTTCTGTTAAATACAAATTATTTAACATGGAAGAAAAAAAAGTGATGGCACAGGGTGGTGTAGAAAAAGTAGGTCTGAAAGGATCTTTTTTAAAACTTACTCTTGAGGATGGACAGAAAGTTGTCCTGGAAGGTGAGATTCTTGAACATCAAACAGCGATAGAATACATTCTCGGTGTTCTGACCAGTGAAAAGTACGGCTGTATTAAATCTCTGGAAGAAATAAATGCCGTAGGACACCGGGTAGTACATGGAGGAGAAAAGTTCAACAGCAGTGTGCTGATTACAGAAGACGTATTACATAAAATCGAAGAATGTATTGAAATAGCGCCTTTACATAATCCACCTAATTTAAGCGGTATCAATGCAATTACAGAACTGATTCCCGGTGTCCCTCAAGTAGCAGTATTTGATACTGCTTTTCATCAGACAATGCCTGATTATGCCTACATGTATGGAATTCCTTATTCGTTATATCAGAAATATGCGATCAGACGGTACGGATTTCATGGTACCAGCCACCGGTATGTTTCGCACCGGGTATGTGAAATTCTGGGAATACCCTATGAATCCCCCCGCATGATCACTTGTCATATCGGAAACGGCGGCTCTATTACTGCTATAAAAGACGGCAAATCTGTCGATACCAGTATGGGATTCACTCCGGTAGAAGGATTATTAATGGGAACAAGAAGCGGAGACGTTGATGCCGGCGTAGTCTCTTTTATTATGGATAAAGAAATGATTGGTTCCGCAGGAATATCAACCCTATTAAATAAGCATAGCGGAGTAATGGGTGTTTCAGGTGTATCTTCCGACATGAGGGAATTAAGTGCAGCTATTGAAAAAGGAAATGAAAGAGCAAAACTTGCTTTACGCATGTATAACTACCGCATAAAAAAATATATCGGATCTTATATGGCCGCTTTAGGAGGTGTAGATATCCTTGTATTTACCGGAGGTGTCGGGGAAAACAATACAGTCGTTCGCTCTGAAGTATGTAAAGACCTGGAATTTATGGGCATCGAACTAGATGAAGAAAAAAACGCACAGACTCGTGGAGAAGAAGCGGTTATCAGCTCGGAAAATGCAAAAGTAAAAATTGTAGTCGTTCCAACAGACGAAGAATTTATGATTGCTTCGGATACGATGGAGCAATTGCAAAAGTAACTCTATAATTCATTGTATTTCTTTAACTAAGTTTACTCTATCATTAACAATTATTGTATTTAACCTTATTGCTAATTCAAAAATTATGGATAACTTTACAAAGTGATTTTTTTCATAGTATTAGATTTTAAGGTTAATGAAGATTGGTTGTCGGGAGACAACCTTTTTTTATATATGCTCCCTACAATCATATAATTGTTTCGTTTGTTTCACTCTTATCTTTATTTCATCCTAAACAAATTGGTCTGCCATAAGAAGATCATTCATTATCCTGACTTAATTATTGATGGTAATAATCTCCAGTTGATAAGAATCTTCCGGTTGATTTCTTTTCAGGTCAATCCAGATTTCACCCCGGCCAAGCATAACGCCCTGATAATTGTAAAATAAGTTACATACGCATGCTTCTTTTAATTTTTCTTTAAACTGCGGATAAAAAATTTGCTCATAAAAAGATATAAATTCTTTTTTATTCCGGATGACTTTTTCAACCTTTCCGTTTAAATCTACCGAAATCGGATAACGTATATGATTTGCCACCCATTCTTTTTCATCTTTAAGAACGGATGTTTTAATACGTTTCATGAATTCTTCTATGTTGTTATCTGTTCCGAAATAATCCGGGTATTTACGGTCACTATCCCCTGCAACCACGGAATTCAATACCAAAGAAACAGGATAGGAGCGGTTCTGGTCTTTATTTCTCCATTCACCGGTAAATCCATCTCGCTCATTCGTATAAAATTCTCCCTGGAAATATCCGTTTTCTTTCCCGTCTATATATTCGGTTAAATAAACTTCCGTACCGCATATTTTACCTTTCAGGGGAATTCTGGTTTCATGTTTTTTATAACAATAATAACCGGTTAAAGTATTATCTTCGTCAGGATATAAGGACATAATAATAGGGAAAGTGCCTATTTCTCCCTGAAAGTCATACCATTGATTGCTTTTTAATTCAAAACCATATGATTTCAGTATTGAAAAAAAACAAAGGGACAGAATAAAGAAATTCCGGTACATAAGTAATTATTTAATATATTGATAAAACACAAAGGTATAAATACGATTAATAAAAACAAATCAGAGAAGGAAAGCGTTTTGTTAAACATTTTGAGATGACAAACCGTTTATCCATGTATAAATTATCTAATTATAAAAAGAATATGATGAAAAGTTTATTAATTGGGCTTTCGATTAATTTTCTATTGGGAGCATGTCAAACAACTAAAAACACAGAGCGACTGGTTATTGCCTCAGAAAGAGCAGACTGTACAGGAGTCATGCCCATGAAATGCCTGGTAGTAAAAAAAGAAGGAGAAAAAGACTGGGAATTTTTCTACAACAATATTGAAGGTTTTAATTATGAGCCGGGGTATGAATATGTGATTGAAGTCAGAAAGGATGCTGTGGCAATGCCGACAGCAGATCAGTCTTCCTTACATTATCGTCTGGTAAAGGAAATATCTAAAAAGCAAAAACAATCAGAGAATCTGCCTTCAGGTCGAAGATAATAATAAAAAGAAATTCCATTTATCAGGTAATTATTTTTATTAAATAAAAACAGGGATTGTCCGATGTTATCAGACAATCCCTGTAATTTTATCTATCAGTTGATTGTTTATTTCACAAAACGCAGGGCAACAGAACGGTCTTCCGATCTGGCACTGTTGGATTCACTGGCATTATGCTCGGCATATTCATCTCCGTATCCTTCTGTCTTCACGATCTGATTTTTCAATCCACCGTTTTCTAATAAAGATTCTACGGTTTTAGCTCTGTCTGCGGATATTTTCATATTCACTTCATCGCTGCCTACTTTATCAGCATATCCACCCAATTTAATTTTTGAATCCGGATAGTTTTTCAGGATAGCAATGATATTATCCAATTGTCTTTGAGAACCACTTAACAAGTTAGAGGTACTTCCGAATTCGAATCTTACGTCATCCAGGTCAAACCATTTCTTTTTCAGGTCGTCTGCAGAAGCATTTTTATAATCATCTGACTTCAGATAATCCAGCATTTTTTCTTCCACGCCACCATCATACACATTGATTTTAGTACCATCAGGAAGAGTAATTTCTTTTAAGTCCCGGTTGTCCGTATTTTCTACATAATTATTATCCGGAACCGTATCTACCACTGTTACGGTTTCAGACTCATAATACTCACGTGGTTCTTTGTCATGATCACGGCATGATCTCCATAAGAAGAAGAATAAAAGAAGAAGTAATAAAAGAAGTAACCACATCCACCAGTTACTTTTCTTTCTCGGTTCTTCCGGTGTATTATCTACTTTACGGGTAGTATAATCTTTATTTAACACAGAAGATAACCCGAAAGAATCAATAATACCATTCGGAATATTTCCCATGAAGCTGCTTTTCTGTTCTCCTATACGGTTCAGAATCTGATGCAGGCTCCAGTTTTCTTTTGTCATCTTATTTCCGAAATATCCGGCTACTACCGGAGCCAGAATGGCAACCAGACGATTGGTAGCAACTTTTGTAATCCCTGCTTTTTCAGCAATCGGGTTGGTAAAATTTGCGGCTTTATCTCCCAATAGATGTTGAAGAAAATTATCACCGACTCTTTGCTGGTCTTTTGTTATTTTTTCATTACAAATATTTTTGACATCAGCTAAAATATTCTGGTTTCCGGCTTCTTCAAAAATTTCTCTTAACTGAGGAGTGACGCCGTTTTTCAGCATTACTCCTAATAATCCTGCAATAATGGAATTGCTGGCAGTCGAAACGTTTGAGTCATTCTCTTCTACTACTTTCGCAGCCTTGGCAATCATATCCTGATTTAACAAAGCTTTTAATGAATCATAAATTTGTTCCATAGCTAATTTGATGTAAAATTTCAGTTTATTATTCAATTTACTAACCTTTACAACAAACGAAACAAAGTTTTTGTTTTTAAGCCTTAAAAATATCCGGAAGGAACTTTACTATGAAGATGTTAGGAAGAAAAAAGGAAGGAAATAATATGAAAAAGAGTATTTGTCACACATGTGAAAATACTCTCTCCATAAAAATTCAGGTATTTTAATTAATTTATTTACGGCAGTGGCAATCAATCAGGTGGTCATTTACATATCCGGTAGCCTGCAAATGCGCATAACAAATTGTAATACCGAAAAATTTAAAACCTCTCTTTTTCATATCGAGGCTGATTTTATCCGATAACTCTGTAGAAACCGGTATTTCTTCCAATGTCTTCCAATGATTAACAATAACCTGTCCTTCAGGAAGAAATGATTTTAAATAATTGCAGAAGCTACCGAACTCTTTCTGTAATTCAATAAAATAACGGGCATTTGATATGGCAGCTTTTATTTTTAACCGGTTCCTTACAATGGACGGGTCCTGCATTAACCGTTCTTCGTCTTTTTCCGAAAAAGCAGCGACTTTATGCACATCAAAATCAGCAAAAGCCTTCCGGTATCCTTCCCTTTTACGCAGAATAGTGATCCAGCTAAGCCCGGCCTGCGCACTCTCTAGAATCAGGAATTCAAACATTTTCTTATCATCTGTTACCTCTTTGCCCCATTCTTCGTCATGGTAACGGATATATAAAGGATCATTCCCACACCATCCGCATCGAATCTTATTCGTACTTTCTCCTTCTTTCATTTTACAAATTTACATTTTATCTTCCACATTAAAAAAAAGGATGTATCTTTGCAGCACAAAATCAAGTATTAACCCTTTAAAAGTATAGAAAGGGAATAGGTATGCTGGTCAAAAAATTATTACTACACATTTAAGATAAAGAGAAAGCAGTTCACAACCGAAAGTTCTGGGCTGTCTGGTAGCGTATTGTTAATCTGTTCCGTCTTTATCTGCTCTATTTTAATCCACTTATTTATTTTTATATAAGCTCCTACTGATAATCAGGAGGCAGTTATTCTTTATCCTTTTCAATAACAGGATAAATGTTTCTATTCATTAAACCGATATGGGAATAAAACTTAAAGAACTAAGCAAAATAGGATACATACATCCGGTTGCCAGAAGTCTGGCAATTAATACGATCAGTAAACATTACAAGCATCACAGCAAAAAAGAAGTGATTGCCCTGCTAACCGATCTACTGGATAATCCGGAGAAATACAAAAGTAACCCGATATGGAATAAACTGGCCACACATTTTTCTCCGGCAATAACAAATAAAATATTCAATGTATATGAATTAAAAGAACACCCTCTGCCTTTTAAAACATACGGCGGGAAATTTATAGAAAGTACGGCAAAACAACAGATGGAGCTGGCAATGAGACTTCCTGTTACATTAGCGGGTGCCTTGATGCCGGATGCACATGGTGGTTACGGATTACCCATCGGAGGGATACTGGCTGTGGAAAATGCAGTTATCCCTTATGCGGTAGGATTAGATATCGGATGCCGGATGTCTTTGTCCGTACTGGATGCAAAAGCTGATTTTACAAAAAGATATACCCATCAGGTAAAAGAAGCATTAAAGCAATACACCCATTTCGGGATCAAAGGCGGCCTGCCTTTTAAGCAGGAGCATGCAATACTGGACACACAGGAATTTCAACTGATTCCTTTTTTTAAAAGCTTACATGCAAAAGCGGTTCGTCAGCTTGGTACCTCCGGAGGTGGAAATCATTTTGTCGAATTCGGTGAAATAGAACTTCCGGAGAAGAATATTCTGAAATTACCAGCCGGCAGCTATATGGCTTTGCTATCGCATTCAGGATCCCGTGGACTAGGTGCGGAGATTGCAAATCATTACCATTCCATTGCAAAAGAAAGTTGCAAGCTACCCCGTCAGGCGCAGCATATGGCATGGCTGAAACTTAATACGGAAGCCGGACAGGAATACTGGACAGGAATGAACCTTGCCGGTGACTATTCAGAAGCCTGCCATGAGAGAATCCATTTCAATCTTACAAAAGCACTTGGGGTAAAAGTACTGGCAAATGTAAGCAACCACCATAATTTCGCCTGGCAGGAAGAAATTATGGAAGGACAACCGGCCATTGTTCACCGTAAAGGTGCGACTCCGGCAGGAAAAGGGGTTCCGGGAATCATACCCGGAAGCATGGCTAGTCCCGGATACCTGGTTTGTGGAAAAGGAATAAAAGAAGCACTCTTTTCAGCTTCCCACGGAGCCGGAAGAGCCATGTCCAGGGGAAAAGCCAGGGAACAGTTTACACAATCTTCCATGAAAAAATATCTTTCTGAAAAGAAAGTGACATTGCTGGGAGGAAGTGTAGAAGAGATGCCTTTGGCCTATAAGAATATAGACCATATTATGCCGGCCCAACAGGAACTGGTGGAAATACACGGAAAATTCACTCCGCAGATAGTAAGAATGAATAAAGAATAAACCAATGAACAATCAGAAAATATATTTACAGTTAACTGCCGGAAGAGGACCAGCCGAATGCTGTCGGGCCGTTGCATTGATTCTGGAGAAAATAATATATCAGGCCAATTCAAAAGGCATAAAAACGGAAATCATAGAAAGAGAAGAAGGTGAAATTAACCGGACCCTGTTTTCTGCGGTTATTCTGCTGGACGGAAAAGAAAGCCGGGAAATAGCAGAAGAATGATCAGGCACCGTACAATGGATTGCACAAAGTCCTTACCGCATTCATCACAGAAGGAAAAAACTGGTTTATCGGAATAAACCATCTTTCTGTTCCTGAAGAAGGCAATATCCGGGAAAAAGATTTCCGGTATCAGACATCGCGGTCTTCAGGGCCCGGAGGACAACATGTCAATAAAACGGAATCAGCGGTAAGGGTTACACACATCCCTTCCGGAATAAGTGTCACAGCCAGTGAAGACCGTTCTCAATTCCGGAATAAAAAGACAGCTTTCATGCGTATATTGCTTAAACTTGCCACCTGGGAAAAAGAACAGGCAGCACAAGTTTTTCAGCAAAACTGGCAAAATCACAATGAACTGGAACGGGGAAACCCGGTAAAAACAATAAAGGAAGAGATGAGGAGGTAGCTTTTAAGAATCAAGAGTCAAGAGTCAAGACAGGGGAGGGGAGAATTTTGTATTTTGCTGGTAATCCGGGCCGTGGGGTGAAACCGTATGGATAAAAAGATGTCGCCACTAACGTGGCTGGCCGGTGGAATAATTCCACATAATCTATATGATAATAAACGCTTACAACCGACCACGTGAGTGGTCATATCTTACTAGCCGTGTGGCCTCAGCCCACGGCCATTAAAAAATGCTTCCCTCTTGATTCCTGCTTCTCAATTTTGTCCTGATCGGACAACAAAGAATCACGATAGAACAAGTATCTTTGAAAAAAATCCGGATGCATGAAGGAAAGCACTGAAAATATATACCATGAAAAAGCCAACGAGGTACTGGATTATATCAGTAGGAATCCGGATAAGCTCCTTAAGCTTAAGGAGCTTGCATCCTTAGCCAATGTATCTCAACGCCAGTTAGTCCGCATCATGGATTCTTTTTTAGAAGAAAGCCTGTATGAATATATTATCAGGCAAAAAATGGAACGGGCAGTCATATATATGCAAATCGAGCATCTTTCCTTAGCAGAAATCGCGGAACGAACAGGATATAATAATCCTCAGTCCTTTTCCAAAGTCTTCAGAAAACAATTCGGATTATCTGCTAAAGCCTATATAAATAGCCTGCATCAAAAGATAAAGGAACAGGTGGAAAAAGAAGAAAAAATGCCGGATGACCTGCCACATGAGATAGTTTATACGAACAACCTGCCTTTAGTTTATCTCCGTATTTTCGGAAAATACGGAAAAGCAGCGGCTTATCATCACACCTGGCAAAATCTCATACAATTTTTAAAAGACCGTCATTCTCTTAACAGGGATACCCGTTTTATTGGAATAAGCTTCAATGACCCGAATGTAACCTGCTCTTCCGGTTGCTGTTTTTATGCCTGTGCTTCTGTAAATGAGAACTTCCTGTCCGGTGGAAAATTCGGCAAGCTTGTGCTTCCGGGAGGAAAATATGCCGTTTACACTTTAAAGGGAAGTTATGCCGGCCTGCAAAGCTTTTATAATAAAATATACGTCCGGCCCGATTATCCCCTTCGCCATGGAGCTGCATTTGAAGAGTATCTCAACAGCCCGGACGACACAGAAGAGAACGATTTGCTAACCAATATCTTCATTCCTATAAAATGACTACCTATAAATATATACAGGCAAAAAGTATCCTCTCCCGGTTACGGAAAAAAGACGATTATTTCGGAATCACCTATAATATGAACTTGTACAGGGGTTGCCAGCATGGATGTATATATTGTGATACCCGGAGTGCATGTTACGGCATTAATGATATTTCTTCAATTTCCGTAAAGGAGAATGCACCGGAGCTATTGCAAAAGGAATTAGCGTCAAAAAAAGAAAAAGCAACCATTGGCACCGGCTCCATGAATGATCCGTACATGCCTCTTGAAAAGGAACTTACGTTAACCCGCAGGGCATTGGAAAAAATATATCTCCGAAGGTTTCCGGTCCATATTATTACAAAAAGCACATTGGTATACCGGGATTATGACCTCTTGCAGGCTTTATCCGGAACATACGCAGCCGTTAGTTTTACGATTACTGCATTTAAAGATTCCCTTTCCCGAAAAATAGAACCCAATGCTCCTTCTACTTCCGAACGGTTCCGAACGATGAAGCTGCTGGCGGAAAAAGGAATTTATACAGGAATAACGATGATGCCACTCCTGCCTTTTATAAATGATACGGAAGAAAATATCCGGTCCCTTCTGCTAAAAGCAAAAGAATCGGGTGCCGGATATGTAATTCCGATGATTGGGGTCACTCTGAGAAATGGCTCCCGGGAATACTTTTATAATGCATTAGATGAATCCTTTCCCGGCATAAAGGGAAAATACATGGTCCGTTTCGGTGACAAATACGAATGTTTCAGCAAGAATTATAAAAGTCTGTACAAGCTGGTTTATGAGTACTGTAAGGAATTGAATCTCCCTACCCGTATGACTTTCTATCAAACTGATATCCATACACAATTATCATTATTTTAATTATGAATCCTGAGTTTATCACCCTTTCCAAAGAAAATATCGAAAAAGAACATATTTGTTGTGCCTTCTCCGACAAGAAATGCCAAGAAAGTTACGAACTTAAAAAAGAATGGTTGAGAAAAGAATTCAACCATGGATATATCTTCCGCCGGTTGAATGAAAGAGCAAAGGTATTTATAGAGTACGGACCTGCGGAAAAAGCATGGGTCCCTGTAGAAGCACCGGGCTACCTGATGATAAACTGCCTGTGGGTATCCGGAAAATATAAAGGTCAGGGATATGCAAAAGCACTACTGGAATCGGCACTTGCTGATGCGGAGACACAGGGTAAAAATGGGCTGGTAACCGTCACCGGAACTGCAAAGCTTCATTTCATGGGTGATAAGAAATGGTTTTTAAAACAAGGATTTGAAGAAGTAGAAAAATTATCTTATGGTTTTAGTTTACTGGTAAAGAAACTCAATCCGGCTGCACCGGTCCCATCCTTTAAAGAATGTGTCCTGGCAGGAAAATGTTCTTGTGAGGAAGGCATGACAGTATATTATTCGAACAGGTGTCCGTATACGGAATATCACGTACGAGAAACACTGACGGAAACTACCGGTAAAAGAAAGATACCGCTGCGGATTATTAAACTTGAATCGGCGGAAGAAGCACAGAATTCCCCTACTCCTGCTACGATTTTTAGTTTATTTTATCATGGAGAATTTATTACGACAGATATAAGTGTATGCATGGACAACCGCTTTGATAAAGCGATACAAGTTTAATGCTCCGGGCAGCATATCTGCATCTGTCATTGGATAAGTATACATGTATTTTTCTGGTTGCTTTAGTTTTCTGTTATCATTAAAGAAAAGTGGGTTTACTTTATACAGGAATTGCAATAGCGGTGTAGCCAAAGTGGTGAAATTCGGAAAACAAATTATCGTGCTGGAAAGGATAACAGATAATTGATAAAGGAACTTGAAAAACACATGGGGTGACATCATGTAATTGAACGGTCAATGTTATACAAACGAAAGCCGGGATTAACACATTAAAATTGATTTACTGCTCACTTTATAGTTGCATTAGGTACTTTGTAACAGAGCGTCCGGTATGTTAACCTACCCATAATTCAGTAAAATTACGGACAGGGTTTGTTCGTGCATAGCAACCCTGTTATACACCTATTCTATTGCTCCTTTATCATTAAGGCATGTCCTCCTTACTTCTAAGGGGAGATTCCCTATTGCCTAAGCTGTATAAGTACGTACTTCTTTGTTGATTTACTAATGAAAATCACTTGATTTACTAATGGAAATCAGTTAACTTACTAATGAAAATCAGTTGATTTGCTAATGAAAATCGACTTAGCCTCCCGGAAGTAAAAACAGGGAGGTGTTAGGGAAGTAGCATGTAAATATACAAAATAAAAAAGCGGATTGCAAGGATTATAAGAAATAAGATGGAATAAATAACAAGATCAGGAAGGGGCACTAATGGGACAAATACCGGAGATGAGGAGAAAAGTTAAACGGTTTTGTCTTGGGGTGGCTGGATTGTGCTTCAAGAAACCCCACCCCTTTTGGCGAAGTCAAGAAAGAAATTGGTATCACCGAACCCCTCCCCTTTGACGAAGTCAAAGGTACTCCCCTCGTACGTTTGCATGAGAA
>JAJQEC010000062.1 GCA_021201815.1 Candidatus Azobacteroides sp.
AAATTTGATTATTTACATAGTATCTTCTTCGAGGGGAGAGTTGGTGCGCAGCTTATCTTTGGTTAGCTGGAAAAGATGAAATACCAGGTACTTTTCCTTTTTTTGAAGCGAAAAAGCTGTTTTAAAATAAAACCGGATTTTAATAGGAAAAAGGGGAAATAAATTGTATATTTGTGTTTGATCTGATACATCGGTTCAAGAATAATTAATCTGTTCTCTTCTAAAGATTAATTTTCCATAATAAATAAGATTAGCATTCCACTCCAGTGGTATGGTCATACCACTGGAGTGGTACGATCGTATCACTGGAGTGGTATGGTCGTACCACTCCAGTGGAACGGTTATATCAGCCTTGTTATTAGATAACTTTATCCTTACAGACAGATAACTTCACAAGGGTGAAAAGAATAACTTTGCCAAGAGAGCCGTGTGCTGAGGCAGCACGGCTGGTTATATGGCGCCGCTCCGCGGCTTTGAGGTCAATGTGCCAATATGAGAATGTGAGAATGTGGGAATACACTAATCTGTGTATGGCTATACCACCCACAAACCACGGAGTGGCGCTATATCATTAGCCGTGAGGCCTCAGCACACGGCCCAGGTTACAACCATGGTCAATATGCCAATATGAGAATGAGAGAATATACTACTATGTGTATGGCTATACCACCCACAAGCCACGGAGTGGCGCTATATCATTAGCCGTGAGGCCTTAGCACACGGCACTTTAAAGAACATCACCCTGAATCAGGCGTTAAATCCTTGCATTCAGGGTGATATTCAATTGAAGGCCAAAGGAATATCTAGAGTATTCCCTGGCCAACAGGAAGTAAGAGGGCAACGTCACGTCGTGCTCTTACCAAGGTAAGGTATATAAGTATTTTTATTTTTCAATGACTAATAAATAGAAATATGTTGCTTTTCTTTTGGATACCCTCACGGAATGTAAAAAACAAGTTGGGAGTAGTAATAAAAACTTTATTACAGGCAGGTTTTCTATTTTTTTAGAAATAAAACGGATGCTTCCTGCTTTCTTATTCCAATAAAACGGATTTAACCTCTCATTATTAAGGGAAAATTATAATTTAACCTCTTGTTTCCTTCGAAGAAATCTATTTTTTCGGCTTATTTCTTACTAATAAATGAAATAAACCAATTCTTCTTTCCGCTAATTTTATTGCACAAAATTAAGTAAATTTTAATAACAGGCAAAAAAAAGAAAATTAATTTCATGAATAGATATAATTCTTTTCGTAAAAGCTCCGGATTATAAAATTTGCTGGCACAGACTTTCAATAATTGCCTTTATAAATGCAATAATCAGTATTACAGAAATCCATTTTCTGACTTTTTTTGATTTTTTCATCTCCTTATTTTCGTAATGAGATAAGAAAACAATTTCCTGATAAATAATTAAATAAAAATAAAATCAGATAAAAATTAAGTAAAAATTGGTAAAAATATAAAATTAGGGTAAATTTGCTTTTCTTAAAAAGAATAATAATTATTAATTCATAAAAATTATTACGATGGAACTAAAAACAACATTGGATAAAAGTCTGGAAACAGCCTTTAACGATCAGGCAAATGCGGAATTATGGTCTGCCTATTTATATCTTTCCATGTCATACGATATGAAAGATAAAGGATATGACGGAATCGGAGAATGGTTTGCCAAGCAGGCACAGGAAGAATTTGAACACGCTACCAAATTCTTTGATTATGTACAGGCTCGTGATGGGAAAGTAAAACTTTCTCCTATTCAGGAAGTACGTCAGGAGTGGGCTTCTCCGAAAGAAGCATTTCTGACAACCCTTGCTCATGAGCAGGTGGTTACAAAAAGAATATATGAGTTAATGGAAAAAGCGGAAGAATTAAAAGATTATCCCAGCAGAAACTTCCTGAACTGGTTTATCGATGAGCAGGTAGAAGAAGAAGATACGCCACGTAAATACCTGAGTGAACTCGAAAAAATCGGAGAGAATCCGGCTGCCCTTTACCTGTTTGACCAAAAACTGGGACAAAGACAGGATTAAAAATCTCTTTGTTTTCTGTAAATAAAATAAAAAGATAGGAAGGATAAAATTCAGCTTACTTTTATCTTTCTTATCTTTTTTATTTCCCAAAATCCTTTCAAACTCTTAGAATAACTTTCCATTATGCCGTGAAAGACTACCGCGGCTGGTAAAATAACTTTCCTACGCAGTTTATCAAACAGAAGAATTTATCTTCTGCGGAGTTTCTATATTTTTTCTCCGGACTCAGTCTTATTTCTTTATTTTCTGTTTTGAATGAAATCTTACTACTTATCAGCACGTCTCCCTCCTTATTTATATAGGGAATAATATATGCGCCAACACTTTTTCTTTCCATAAAAATTCTATTTGATTGATAAAAAAGGGGATTTGGTTGATTTTATATGGAAATTATTCTCTTCTCCCTTATTTTTATTACAGCGAATTATCACCTAATCCATTCACTGCCATTATGGGAAAAAGAAGACTTTCTAAGAGAATGAAGACATGGGGAACAAGTCTGTTTCTTCTCTTCCTGTCTTTCTCTTCCTTAGCTCAAACCGAATTAGCGGTGACGCTGCATGATGGTAGTGAATATTCTTTTCTGATGGAAGAAAGCGGGAGAATATACATAGATAATTCATCTCTTTTTATTGAAGAAAATAATTCTTCTTATACAACTCTTGAACTGTCTGCTATTCAGAAAATAACATTTCCGGCAAATGCAACATCCATTACCCGGGACGAGGAAATAAAAAAAGTCATCCTTTATCCGAACCCAACCCGGAATATCCTGAATATTGCAAATTGTCCGGATGAAACGATATCCGTACAGGTCTCTTCATTAAACGGAAGAGCTGTGTTACAGGGAATATTCCGGACAGAAGAATCCATTGATGTTTCAGGCCTGCCTGCCGGCTTATACCTGATCCGTATTAATAACAAAACCTATAAGTTCAGCAAATTGTAGTAGAAATTTTTCCGGTATCACACAAAGAGATTACTGGGTATAAAAAACGAAACCGTGCCATTAAAAAAATACATATTACTGATTCCCGTTTTCCTGCTTTTTTCCGGAAAGCTTTTCCTGCAGGAAAGGTTTCACATCTATCAGGGAGACAGGATTATGTATGAATCTTCTGTCAATGAGATGGAAGACATCACGTTCAGTAATAATTTTTCTATTTTTAATTTGACGGGAAATACATTAGAAATACCGGTTTCTGAAATTGACAGTATCACATTTTCTAATAATGCAGGAACAAATAATGAACAAACTGTTTATATCATTTATAATGAAAATAAAGTAACCGTCATAAATCCGTTGGAGGCAGAAGGAGTAAATATAACAACTGCGGAAGGAGGTGTTTCCGTCACAGCAACAAATGCTCCGGAGAATGTAGAATACCATATTTCCGGCAATACATCGGATGGATATTTATTGATAAACAGTGAGCGTTCCATCCGGCTTACAATAAGTAATCTGCAGCTTACGAATCCGAATGGAGCAGCCATTTATATTACACAAAATATTGCAGGGACAGTACAACTAAACGGAAATTCTACTCTTAGCGATGGTTCCGGTAGTTCCCAGAACGCAGCCTTTCTGACAAAAGGAAACATTATTTTCGAAGGTGCAGGAAAGTTAACGATAAGTGGTTATGCAAAGCATGCGGTTTCAGCAGAAGGTATAATTCAGGTAAATAACGGAACTATAGAGATTGTCCGGTCTTCAAATGATGGTCTTCATTCGAAAGGCTTTGTGATGAATGACGGGAATCTTATTATTGGGAACACCGCCGGAGATGGAATTGACGCAGGAAGTGGTAGTATTGAAATAAATGACGGAACAATAAAAATCAGCTCTGCCTCTGATGATGTAAAAGGAATCAAATCGGATAATACGCTCACCATAAATGGCGGCACAATAGATATGACCGTATCCGGTGGCCAGTCCAAAGGGTTACACAGCAAAGACCGGATTGTTATAAACGATGGAAATATTACGATCACGACATCAGGTGTTGCTGTGCTGCAAAGCTCCGGTAACGGCTATGACCCTTCTTATTGTGGCGCTATAAAGAGCAAAGGAGATATTATTATCACAAACGGAACAATCCGGATAGAAAGTAAAAGTACCAGCGACGGGGGCAAAGGTATTTCCGCTGACGGAAATATTGTAATCAGTAATGCAACTATTGCGGTTACAACAGCCGGAAACGGTGCTACTTATACAAATACAAGCGGTTCAGTAGATTCTTATACGGCATGCTGTATAAAGAGTGACAGAAATATATCTTTACTAAGTGGAAATATCACATGTAGTAGTTCCGGTACAGGAGGAAAAGGAATTTCTGCAGACGGAATATTTACGATAGGAGAAGCAAATGCATCTGACAATCTGCTTCATCTCACCGTGAGTACTTCCGGAGAACGTTTCAGCGTATCTTCCGGAGGCGGAGGTATGGGTGGAGGAAATAACAGGAGTAATTATGCCAATCCGAAAGCCATAAAGTGCCAGGGGAATATGACAGTTGACAGCGGTACTATTTCTATTACATGCACACAAAGTAATAAAGGGGGAGAAGGATTGGAAAGTAAAAGTACATTAACACTGAATGGTGGTATCATTGATATTTATGCGTATGATGATTGTATTAATGCATCCGATCATATTGAAATAAACGGGGGAAATCATTATTTCAACTCGTATGGGAACGATGGAATTGACAGCAATGGTACCCTGACAATCAATGGAGGTTTTATTATTGCAAATGGCACTAGTACACCGGAAGGAGGTATTGACTGCGACAACAGTACTTTCAAAATTACAGGGGGAGTGATTATCGGAACCGGAGGTTCCAATAATACTCCTACCGCCGGTGTCTGTACACAACGTTCTATCCGGTACAGTGGTACTGCCGACACTGCGATCTGCCTTAAGAATTCTTCCGGAGAGGTGGTACTGCTTTACCAGTTGCCGACGTATTCCGGTTCCGGTGGCAATACTAACCGTCCGGGTGGCGGTGGAAGTAGCAGTATGCAGCTTATATTCAGTGATCCGGCACTGGCAACAGGAAGTTATACGTTACAATACGGAGGTACAATCTCCGGCGGCACTTCGGTAAACGGATATAATACGGGAGGGAGTTATTCAGGAGGTTCCAGCAGGTCATTTACAGTTAGTTCGATGGTAACTTCCGTGAATTAATATATATTCGTACGAACTGGTTTTTATAGTTTTCATATATTTGTCTTCTTTATGCCGGGTTACAGAGCGCTGTTGTCCCGGCATAATACCTTTAATGAGTAAGAAAAGTGATTAAGAGTAGAAAAATACGGTATTTCGAAATAGCATTGTATATCTTCATCGGACTAATTGCGGTGGGGGTTCCGTTATTTATGCATATCGGAGATGAAGAGGAATGGAAATTTATTTTCAGGGAATGGACAAGGCTTCTGCCCCTCCTGCTTATATTCCTTGTCAACAACTTCCTTCTTGCTCCTTACCTGCTGCTCCGTTCTAAATATATCCCATACATCGTATTATCTCTGGTGTTACTGATTGTGGTTGCTTCCTTTGGCAATAGCTTTCGCTATTCCCTGTTCAAACCGGAAAAGTTTGAGCCGAAACAGGAAATGATCAATGAACATAAAAAGCCTGCTTTTCTACCGGAGAATAACAGAGACAGGTCTATACAGGGAAGTAAGGAAAAGAAGATGGAGCCTTCTCATAAACCGGAAATAAACCGTCCATTTCATAAGGGACCCTTTCCTCCTTCTCCATCGTTTTTTAATTATGGGACATTCCTGATCGGATTTTTAATTGTCGGTTTTAATTCCGGGGTAAAGATTTTTATTCAGTGGATGGACGAAAAAGAGGTACGGGAAGAAAAGGAAAGGCAATATTTAAGTACGGAGCTCGCTTTTCTGAAACATCAGGTGAGTCCTCATTTCTTTATGAATACCTTAAATAATATCCATGCTTTGATTGATATTAATTCCGAAAGGGCAAAAGATGCAGTCATTAAGCTTTCCCGGTTAATGCGTTATTTATTGCATGAATCCAATACGGAAAAGGTACCGTTGAAAAAAGAACTTGACTTTCTGGAAAGCTATGTGGAACTTATGCGTTTGCGGTACAATGAAACAAATCTGTCTATCCGGATTTCTTATCCGGAGAAGGAAAAGGAAGTAAAGGTGCCGGCTCTTCTTTTCCTCCCATTAATAGAAAATGCGTTTAAACATGGAGTGCTGCCAAATAAAAAATCATTCGTAGATATTGATTTCAGCATCGCAGATGAATCTTTGGTGCTTAAAGTAAAAAACAGTAACTTCCCGGCTGTATACCCGGAGATTAATGAAACATCCGGAATAGGACTGGAGAATATCCGTAAAAGGCTGGACCTTATGTATAAAAATAATTATACTTTTACCATTACTTCTACTGAACAACTCTATGAAGTAACGATATCAATACCTTTAGCATGACACTCAACTGCCTGATTATAGATGATGAACCGCTGGCACAACAACAAATGAAAACGTATGTGGAGCGTACACCTTTTCTTTCCTTGTCTTCCATTGCTTCCGATGCCGGAGAGGGAACAGAGTTGTTTTATAAGTTACATCCGGATCTTCTTTTTGTGGATATCAATATGCCGGGAATGAATGGTATGGATTTTGTGAAAGCGCTTCCCGAACCGGTGTATGTCATTTTTACAACTGCTTACAGTGAATATGCCCTGGAAGGGTTTAAAGTGGATGCCATAGATTATTTGTTAAAGCCTATCGGGTATCAGGATTTTATGAAAGCAGTGAATAAGGTAAGGCAAATACATGAATTACAGAACAAGCCGGATGAACATATTTCCGGAAATGAAAAGTATCTTTTTGTAAAATCGGAATACCGGTTGGTACGTATTAGGTTTACCGATATAAAGTATATAGAAGGAATGCGGGAATATGTCCGGATCCATCTTACAGACGGAATAGCTATCATGACACTGCTCAGCATGAAATCATTGGAAGAACGTCTGCCGAAAGAATCTTTTATGCGGGTACATCGTTCTTTTATCGTAAACCTGGAAAAGGTAACGGTAATCGAACGGCAACGGATTGTTTTTGATAAAAACTGTTATATTCCGATCAGTGATAATTACAAGGAAGAGTTTGAAAATTATATTAATAAACATTTTTTGTAGAGGGAAACGGAGAAGAAATTATTATTACCAAACCCCACTCTTCCCTTCTGCGAAGGGAAGTACCCTTTTCTACGAAAAGGGGGAAGGGTTAACCCACGGCTGAATAATCCGGAAGTTATCCCGAGATTTTATAATTTTCTTGTCGGGTAGCCCATCTGAGTATCATCAAACCCCTCCCCTTTTGGCGAAGCCAAAAGGTACTCCCCTCGTACGTTTGCATGA
>JAJQEC010000063.1 GCA_021201815.1 Candidatus Azobacteroides sp.
GTTTTTTAGCAAAACAAATTTGATTATTTACATAGTATCTTCTTCGAGGGGAGAGCGGGTGCGCAGCTTATCTTCGGGTAGCACCCAAAGGTAAAATACTCGGGACTCTTCCCTTCTCCGAAGGGAAGTACCTTTTCCTACGGAAAAGGGGAAGGGTTGGACACAGGATAAATACCCCGCACCACATTCCCACATTCCCACATTATTAATTCTTAATCCTATCCTCATACGTAGTATATTCCTTATCACTTCTCCGGAAATCCTGAATAGTGGTATATACTTTGAGCTGGGACATGACGGCCTGCATTTCTTTTTTTGTAATGCTTCCCTGCCTGCCGGACAACATTCTGGTAGCATATCCACCGTCGGAATTAGGTCTTACAAACGGCACTCCGCCTCCGGCTACATTAATAGCGCTGGCAAGTTGCTTCAATGCCGGGTTTTGGGATACCCCTTTGGTAAGGATAATTTCTCCACCTTCAGCTTCGATAGGGATGCCTCCCATTTCGTGTGAACGGCCTTTCAGCATCATTCCTTTCCGGGCTTTCGGAAGGGGTTGTGAAAGCACAGCAGCAAGTTGGGCAGCCGCGAGGACACCCGTCATCACATTCACAGGAAGAGCCGGCAAAAATCCTAGTTGTGCCGTATTCTTCATAATGGTAGCCGCGGTGTTCATCGCCAGTTCAGCAATTGTAAGTGTCCTTTTCCGGATTGCCTGCTGGCGTTCGATTTCTTTTTTCTTCTGATCCAGCTCCGCATCCATTTGCGCTACCCGATTGTTGTATTCCTCCTGGATGATCAACCCGGCTTCCATATCTTCTTTAAGGCGTTCTTTTTTTTCTTCGTTTTCCTCTTTTTCCTTTTCTAATTTTCCATTCTGTATTTTATCCAGCTCACTATTCAGGTCGGTAAGGAATTTCATGGATGTATTTTTCCAGTCTTCCGCAGCTTTAAACCGTGCCTCGTAGAGTTCTTTTTCGTTTTCCGCCTGTTTTTTTTGGATTTCAGCTACTTTATCTTCATTTTCCATATGAATTTCCAGTTCTGCTTCCAGCCATTTCTTTTTTGCTTCATACTTTGCTTTGGCATTATCATCGGCAGCTTTTAATTCCTGGTCATACAATTCCTGTGCTTCTTTGATACGCAGTTCCAGCTGTTCTGCCTGAAGTTTCGTTACCTGCTCTTCATATTCGGCAGTCCTTTCTTGTTTTTCTTTCTTTTCGGCAATCAGCTCCTCCAGCATCCTGATTTCGAGTTTATTCTTTTCAAGCGCGCTGTTCCCGGCAGCTTTCAGTTCGTCCTCGTATTTTTTCCGAAGGGCTGCCATTTCTTCCTCGTACTGCTCTTGATGAAGTTGTTTGGTTAGCCTGGCTACTTCCTCCTCTTTCTGTCGGGTAAGTTCGAGTTCATATTTGGCTTTATTAAGCAAAAACTGCTGGTAATCTTTGTAAGCATCGGAATCGAAATATTCTTCTTCGGATTGATTCTCCGGCCTGACAGGGGCTTTATCCATTTCCTGCAGCTTTTTCATGGCCTGCTCATATTCTTTTTCGACCATGGCAATCTGGTCACTGGTGTCTTTTTGTATTAGTCCGAGAAGTTCCTTCTGCTGTTCCCTATAATAATCATTCAGGGCAGTAGCCTGTTTATTATCAAACTCCTGTCTCTCCAGCAGCATTATTTCCAGTGTTTTCGCGTATTCTTCCTGGGATATTTTATTGAATTTACGTTCTGCCGCCAGTTTTCTCTGCTGGTTTTCCTGCTGCAGAAGGAAAAGTCTTGTTTCATACTCTTTTTTCGTCAGGAAATCTTCCGACTGGTATTTTGCCTCTGCTTTCAGGCGTGCCTCTTCATAGGTAGCTTCCAGCTCCAGCAGTTTCAGAAATTTATCCTGGCTCTTCTGTGCCGCATCCCGTCCGGCTTCTGCCAGTCGCCTGGATTCCTCGGCCTCCCTTATTGCCTGCTGGTGCTGCACCTGTTCCAACTGCTGCTCCATTTCTTTATAGGCCTCACTGCTTTTATCCGTAATATTGGCCAGCATCATGGTATAGGCAACCTCCCTGTTTTTAAGGATGACCATTTCCTTCCGGTACAATTTCTCTACACTTACTCCTGCGGCTTTATCCACTTCCAGTTGTTTTGACAGCTTTTCTGCTGAGATCATCAAGCCATCAGCCAGGTTCTTCCGTGCGGCTTCGGTCCCTCTTCGCAGGGTATTTTCCCGGTTCTTTGCGATCTGCTCCAGTGCTCCTTTTTCAAAATTTCCGATGACATTAAATCCATTCTTTACTTCTTCAAAAGCTCCTGCAAAATCTCCCTGGAATATTTTTCCCAGTGTTTTGAAAGGTATTAATAAATAATTGGAAATAACTTCATAAAGTCCCATGACATAGACCTTTACTTTGTCAAAACTTTCCGACGAATTATCAAGGCTTTTTGTCAGTGCAGCAATTCCGGCCACAGCCGCCGCGATCGCCACAATCACAATACCGATGGGATTGGCGGATAATGCGGCATTCCATAACCATTGTGCTGCAGCGACAGCCTTTGTGGCCAGGCTACCCTGCCCTTTTACCACATTGTAAGCCGCTTCTGCTTTTATGGCAGCCAAGGTCTGTGTAGTACCCAACTGCTTAGCTATGCTCTCGTTGATCTGCAATAAGATTCCTTTTTCTTTTACTGCATTATTAAACGTCTCCAGCGCAGTAAGAGCGGTAGTGACCGTTTGCAAGTTATTTCTTATGGCAGTAATATTTTCTTCTTCATAGCCCATTACTTTCAGGGTTTCCTGGTAAAATGAAAATGTCTTATCCAGTTCTCCGATCCCTCCTTTTAACTGCTCCAACCCGCTTTTACTTTTGGGTGTTTCCTGCAATTCTTTATTTACCAGATGAATCGTTTTTTTCAGTTCATCGGCCTGTTTCTGTAAACGCTGGTAACCAGCCTGCCCTGTTGTTCCGACATCTTCTATTTGAGACATCTTTGACACGATGTCATTAAGCTCTTCTTTCAGACTTTCTCCGGCCTGCGTATAATTCCCCATTACCTGCTGGCTGGCAGATAAGGCAGCTTTTTGTTCTTCCAGTGCGCTGCTGGTATCATGAATGTATTTGAGAAACACTTCTCCTTCCGCGCCGTTCTTCTGTGCGTCGCTTAGTTTTTTGTATTCTGCCTGATATAAAGAAAGCTGGGTTTTTAATTTTTCAATGCTTTCCTCCTGTTCCTGTTGTCCGGTGATTACTTTTTTTATTTCTTCCTGATACATTCCTCCCATATCTTTCAGATCCTTAATCTGATCTGCCAGTTCCCGGAATCTTTCCCGTCCCTGCGTGGTAGAAGTATCCAGTTCGTTCTGCGCTTTCGTAAGGTTTTGTATTTCCAGTGTCAGGGCAGCAAACTCTTTCAGGGTTTCTTTTGCCACTTCACCGGCATTCTTAAGGGCATCACTTTTTATATCATTCGTATCCATTTTTTTCTGTTTTTAATATTCCTATTTATTGATTCTTCCGCCTGTTATTTTCTTCCGGAAGCTTTTTCTTATAATCTGATCAGCTCGCAGGTAGTCAGCGGAGCCGCACCGAAATTACTTATCTTATTTACATAGAAGTATGCACCATAATAATCCAGGTATACAGGGATCATACAACGGGGCATCCCATCTTCACCGAAACTCCGGAACTCCTGAATATCTTCCGCAGTCAGGTAAAATTCGGCTTCTATCACCCGGGCCTTTTTCAGCATTTTATCCGTCAGCGCTTTATAATAATTATCTATAAAAGATTGCAGGGGCACATGTGTAGCAAGAGGTAAGTCTACATACACATATTCAGTAGAAGCATTCGCTTTCGGAGGTGGGATAACCCGGATTTTAACGGTCTTGGTCTCTTCTGAAATTTCTACAATGTGAGGTTTTCCTTCTTTAAAGTCTTTTCTGGAACCGGTCTTTACAATTATATCTCCCTCCACTTTTTCTGTTTCTATATTCCATTCTTCCAGCGGAATATGTGCCACAGAAACGACTTCATAGTCTTCTTCATCAAATTCATCTTCCCCCAGAAGTTTTAACCGGATGTCTTTCCCCGACTCCAGGGCAATCTTAAACAAGTCTTTTTCTTTTGTTAGCGCCTGATTATCTATTTCAAAGGAGGCCACATCCGTTATATCATGTGTCTTATTTTCTTCCAGCAGGATGTTGTTTTTCTGCTCATATCCGCTAAGACTGAATTCAAAGTTATTACCCGCCTGTAATTTTCTGCTCCAGTCTTTTGCTTTACTTATATTTTTATACACTTCTTCCATGGTATAGCAGTATACCTTTTTCTTTTTATTATCGACGACAGCCGTTAAGCCGAACAACTGAAGAAACGTCTTGAACAAATCCTTTGCTGTCTTGAATCCCAAACTTTTGGATAAGCTCAAATTACCATATAGCGGAATCGTATCCCATTCTTCTTCGAAAGGTTCAAAAGAAATATCAATTCCTATATATGTCAGTGGATATAAGGTAGTAAAATAAAATGATATAAAAGTAGATGTATCCGCAACTTCGGGAAGATGATCATATATTTCTTCTGTAGATGTTTCAATAGAAATAGGTTTATAATTCAAATTACCGATCTTCATATACATGGTAAGACCGGAAACAGAATCATTATTTAAAGAAATTTTAAATTTAACTCGTCCCTTATAATAAATGTTGTATGTAGCCGTATTAGAACTTACCGATATTATGCTGGAATTTCCGGTTAGAAGTGTTAAGGGAACATTTGTCTCTTTAGGGGTTTCCACAAAAATACCGTTACTTTTCAATGAGGCCTGATACGCATCAAATGTTTGTTTTCCGGCTTTCAGGGAAGATATGTTTACCGCCTTATTATTCCAATCTTTATCTTCCAGATTTGTAATTAGTTCATATCCTTTCTTTTCTTCATCCTCAGCCGTTATTTGTTCGATCATTTTTTCAACGGCAGGTTTCAGCAAAACAAAAGGATAAGCATATGTCAGGTCTACATTGCTCAAGGATTCATTGGCAAAAGAGGCAACCGCGTATTTATGGCATTCGGACCAGGAATCTTCCCCCAGTTCATCCGTATTAAAAAGCGAGACATTTCCCAATTCAATATCTTCCATGGGAGTTTTTTCCAGTAATTCAAAGAAATCTGCAATCCCGCTGAGAATCTGACATTCAAAATGAGTGCTTATTTTCACCAGCAACAGGAACGAGCCTTCTCCTGCTATTTCATAACCATCCCGGTACAACCGGCAATCATGCCTCCGATAAGGGAAATCGGAATCCCGGTCAAACACATGTGAAAATTCAAAAATTTTCGCATTATTTTCCGTGATGGGAAGTTCCACCTTCATTGAGCCGTCGGAATTTCGGTTATCCAGTTCGGCAATATCATTGACCTGATAATTCATGGCAGGATTATCTTCCCCCAGATCCGCCGTATACCAAATGCCGTTCGTTGTTTTTATTTTCAGTTCGTACATAGGTGTTGTATCTTATATATTACTTTTTCTATCAGTGAATCACTCACACAGAACTTATCTGCCGTATTGGTAATTGCTTGCATGCTTCCGTATTTTTTCTTTTCCTGCAGGTAATACTCATACATAAGCAAATCCCTTCTGGCTTTAGCCTTCAGAAGACCGCCCGCCATTAGTTTATCAAAGGTTTGCTCATTGATATCGAAGATTTGTTGGTATATACTCATCAGTACTGAAGTTGAGGGGTAGGTAATAAGAACGTAATCTCCAGGTTCTGGCTGTGGTTGCGGGTATCTTTCTGAATTTCCCCGCTTTCCGCGATCAGGAAAAACCATTTTTTTGTTTCAGGTTGATAATACTCTATATGGGAAGCATACATAATTTTGCTAAGCACATCAAATTCTACATTCGTAATTCCTTCGGCGCCCACTGTTATTTTTTCTTCCGCATCTTTATAAATCTCCTTTGTAAATGCTTTTGCTTCTGCCTGATCCCATACTACCGGATTGAAAAACTGCTGGTTATCCGTACTTTTCGTATGATATTGCCGGATACCGAACATC
This sequence comes from Candidatus Azobacteroides sp., assembly GCA_021201815.1. Classification (GTDB taxonomy): domain Bacteria; phylum Bacteroidota; class Bacteroidia; order Bacteroidales; family WRGA01; genus WRGA01. Next base: position 6,054 of record JAJQEC010000063.1, read on the forward strand.
CAGTATTCCCACCCGCCGGACTGGTTTATCCACCGTACGTAAAACGGATTGGGGGGAACACATTTGTTTATGATAGGAAGCATTTTTTCTATAATTCCGGAAGTTCTATTCTTATGACATATTATTTCTCCGAAATTATTGGTAATTTCGATAGAGTTATTATCACATATTTTGTAGGTTAACGGCTTATTGGAGATGGATAAGTAATTTTTATTATCCTCTATTACAATGTGAAAATGAGAAGCCGGTAGCGGTTCTCCTGAATTCTCAGTAGTTGAATTATATCCGAAATAAGTACCGTCCCGGAAGGAGATACAAGATACGATTAATTCATAGCCGGGATATTTATAGATCCGCTCAAAACCGGTCAGCATGGACCCCGCCCTGATTTCCATCAAATCCGAACTTTCACCAAGTTGTGCGACAGCATTTACCGCTCCGGGATATATAATCTGATTAGAAAAATGGATTTCATAAGAATAGGAAAGTAAGGTATTTCTATGTACTTTATCCAGATATATATTCTTCCTTTCTTCCCTAAAAAACTGTTTCAGAATTTCTGAAATATTAAAAGTAACACTTCCATTAAAATACTCTCTGGTCATTGAATAAGTATTGCCAGCTACAATTACTTCAATAGTTTGTTCTGTCCCTGACGAATCCTGTAATTCCAGCAGTACCGGATTATAGGTAGTATGCAGTACTGAGGGTACTTTGTTTATATTTATTGCCATTATTTTTATTTTTATCGGTTTATAATTATATTATTTTCTCAGGAAATCAGATTCTTTTTCTGTGGCGGGAACAGTTCGGTGCCGTCCCGTTCTATCTTCCATGCAACTGCACGGACAAAACGTTCGAACGCTTCCTCTCCGGCGAATGTCAGTTTCTTTGCCAGGATCCATCGCCGGATAATCTCTTCGAATGCTTCCGGACGTTTCCGGTATGGGTTGTATTTTTCTATTATCCTTTTGTACCAGATTTCTTCTGTTATATCTGCCGCTGCGGGAACCGGAATTGCTCCTGCTGACCGCTGACCGCTATAGGTGATAAAATCACTTTTTTTATTCTGCATTGTTGTGTAATTTATTATTCGATTCATTTGTAAGTTTATTTTTTTATTTTATGACCGGGAATCTTGCTGTATTTTACTAATCCCGACTCTTCCCTTCCTTGAAGGGAAGTACCTTTTGGCTTCGCCAAAAGGGGAAGGGTTTACCCACGGATAAATAAACCGGAAGTTATCCGGAGATTTTATATTTTTATTTTTGGGTAGCTCAACTGATTATCACCAAACCCCACCCCTTTCCCTACGGGAAAGGTACTCCCCTCGTACGTTTGCATGAGAATCATTCTTTGTCTAAAATA
>JAJQEC010000079.1 GCA_021201815.1 Candidatus Azobacteroides sp.
TTTTAGCAAAACAAATTTGATTATTTACATAGTATCTTCTTCGAAGGGGAGAGTGGTGCGCAGCTGAACTTTGGGTAGCACCCAAAGATAAAATACCAGACAACTCTTCCCTTCCCCGAAGGGAAGTACCCTTTCGGAACGAAAGGGGGAAGGGTTAACCCACGGCTGAATAACCCAGAAATTATCCGGAAATTATAGCATTTTGTTTTCGGGTAGCCCGACTAAGTTTCATCAAACCCCACCCCTTTTGGCGGAGCCAAAAGGTACTCCCCTTCTGCGAAGGGGAGAGGGGGAAGGGTTAACCCACGGATGAAACAACATGAAATAAAACAAAAAAGGAGTAAAATCCTCTTTTACTCCTTTTTTTTATTCACCTTATATTTTCCTCAGGCAATTTCAATGGTTTTTACCTGTTTCAGTTCTTCTTTTACCATCTTGGGTATTTCAATTTCCAGCACGCCGTTTTTGTAAGAAGCTTTTATTTCGTCTTTGTTGATGTCTTTGGGAAGAACCAACGATTTTTTAAAACGGGAATTGATAAATTCTCTTCTTACATACCGTTCTTTGTTTTCTTCAGAAGGAGCTGCAATGCTTTTTTCTGCGGAAACTTCCAGCAGATTGTCTGCATTTACGTCGATCTTAAAGTTTTCCTTTTCAAATCCGGGTGCAGCAATCTCAATGCGGAAGTTCTTTTCCGATTCAAGAATGTTCAGTGCGGGTGAAAAAGAAGGACGTCTGGTTGCAAAGTTTCTGTATGCTTCGTCATTAAAAAAGTCGTGTAACAATACACCTGGTAACCATGCCTGTTGTTTTCTTATCGGTCTCATAATTCTTATTTTTTATAGTATTATTGTTTATTATTTTATGATTCATTCTATTGCGTATATCTCAATTTGTATGCCACATCGCTTTAACAGGGAATTAAATGACAACTTGACACGCCTATAATTTAACATTTTCACTTTCAGAAATATTGCATTATGCCATTCTGTCAATTATTTAAAATAATATTGCAAAATAATCAAAATACTCCTTAAAATTCATCGGAAAAGCAAGAATAAAAGTTATCTTTGTAAGTTAAAAATCCGTATTCAATAAAAGACCAACACTATATTATACCAGCGCATGGCGATTATCATAAAAGAAGTTTCAAAACGTTCTGAGATTAAAGAATTTATAAAATTTGCACACAGGCATTACAAGGGAAATCCGTATTATGTTCCGACTCTGGTAATGGAAGAAATGGAGACCTTGAATCCGAAAAAGAACCCGGCGTTCGAATTTTGTGAGCATGTGTGTTATATGGCTTATAAGGACGGGGTTGCGGTAGGAAGAATTATCGGTATTATCAACCACAGGGCGAACGAAGTATGGAATCAGAAACATGCGAGGTTCGGCTGGATAGAGTTTACCGATGACCCGGAAGTTTCCCGCGCGTTGCTGGAGGCGGTAGAGAAGTGGGCAAAAGGGAAAGGGGCGGATGCCATCCACGGGCCTATGGGCTTTACGGACCTGGATAAGGAAGGGATGTTAATCGAGGGTTTTCAAGAACTCGGTACCATGGCGACTATTTATAATTATGAGTATTATCCGAAACACCTGGAAGCGCTGGGATATAAAAAGGATACGGACTGGGTGGAATTCAAAATCACCATACCGGATAAAACGCCGGAAAAATTCCAGCGGATTGCGGAGATTGTGAAAAAGAAATATAACCTGAAAGTTTTAAAATTTAAAAAAGCAAAGGATATCCTGCCTTATGGACACCGGGTGTTCGAACTGCTGAATGAGGCATTTTCCGGATTATACGGGTTTGTGCCGCTGACAGAAAAACAAATTGATTATTATATAAAAATATATATTACCATGCTTCACCCGGATATGGTTACCCTGATTACGGATCAGGAGGATAACCTGATCAGTTTCGGGATTGCACTTCCTTCTTTATCAAAGGCGTTGCAGAAGTCCGGTGGAAAGCTCTTCCCGTTCGGATTTATACACCTTCTCCGGGCAATGCACATAAAAGGAAAGCGGGAAACCAGTGATCTGTATCTTATTGCCGTACGGAGTGATTACCAGGGAAAAGGGGTGAATGCCCTTTTATTCAGTGACCTGACTCCTATTTTTCATGAAAAGGGTTTCCGGTACGCGGAAAGTAATGTGGAACTGGAATCCAACCATAAGGTGCAGTCGCAGTGGGAATACTTCGAAAAGGTGCAGCATAAAAAGAGAAGGGCATATATTAAAGAATTGAAATAAATAAAAACAGAGTATATAAAAATGGCAGAATACGTTGATGATAATATTATTACCCTGGCGTGGAATGAGCATATACGCAGGCGTCCGGGTATGTATATCGGGAAACTGGGCGACGGTACTTATTCCGACGACGGGATCTATGTGCTGTTGAAAGAGGTGCTGGATAACTCCATCGATGAATACATGATGGGGTACGGAAAGACGATTGAGGTAAAAATCAATGAAGGAAAGGTGCTGGTAAGGGATTACGGGCGTGGGGTTCCGCTGAACAAGCTGGAGGATGTTTCCTCGAAAATGAATACCGGGGCAAAGTATGATTCGAAAGCTTTTAAAAAGTCGGTAGGATTGAACGGGGTCGGTATCAAGGCGGTAAATGCACTGTCGACTTATTTCCACATCCAGAGTTTCCGGGAAAACCAGACCAAAGAGGTTACATATGATAAGGGAGAGGTAGTTTCTTCTCCGAAAATCACGAAAAGTGACGAACCGAACGGAACGTTGACAGAATTTATTCCGGATAATACTCTTTTTACCAATTACCAGTATAAGGATGAATATGTGGAGAACCTATTGAAGAATTATGCTTTCCTGAATTCGGGACTGACAATTCTTTATAATGGGAAAAAGTTCTATTCGCAGAAAGGACTGGTAGACCTGCTGAATGAGAATATGACTTCCGAAAACCTGTATCCGATCATTCACCTGAAGGGGGAGGATATCGAAGTGGTTCTTACTCACGGAAATCAATACGGGGAAGAATATTATTCGTTTGTCAATGGTCAGCATACCACCCAGGGAGGAACTCATTTGTCTGCTTTCCGGGAAGCGGTGGCGAAAACGATCAAGGAGTTTTATAATAAGAATTATGAGTATGCGGATATCCGAAGTGGTATTATCGCAGCGATCAGTGTGAAGGTAGAGGAACCGGTTTTCGAATCCCAGACGAAAACAAAGCTGGGCTCGAAAGATATGGGACCGAATGGGCCTACGGTGGCTAAGTTCGTCGGGGATTTTATAAAAAAGGAACTGGATAACTTCCTTTATAAACATTCGGAAACAGCGGAAATCCTGAATAAGAAGATCCTGGATTCGGAAAAGGAAAGGAAAGCGATTGCGGGAGTAGCCAAGATAGCCCGGGAACGGGCGAAAAAGGCAAACCTGCATAATAAGAAATTACGGGACTGCCGTTTCCATTATAATGATTCGAAAGGGGATAAAAGGGAAGAAAGCAGTATTTTTATTACCGAAGGGGATTCTGCGAGTGGCTCTATCACGAAAAGCCGTGATGTGGGTACGCAGGCAGTTTTCAGTCTCCGGGGTAAACCGTTGAATACGCTCGGCCTGACGAAAAAGATTGTGTATGAGAATGAGGAATTCAACTTGTTGCAGGCTGCGCTGAATGTGGAAGACGGAATTGAAAATCTTCGTTATAATAAGATTATTATAGCGACCGATGCGGATGTGGACGGAATGCATATTCGTCTGCTGCTGCTTACATTTTTTCTACAGTTTTTCCCGGATCTGGTGAAGAAGGGACATGTGTATATTCTTCAGACTCCTCTTTTCCGGGTAAGGAATAAGAAACAGACGTTTTATTGTTATTCTGAGGAGGAACGGCTGGCGGCACTGGAAAAGGTAGGTGCAAATCCGGAAATTACCCGTTTTAAAGGGTTGGGAGAAATTTCTCCGGACGAATTCCGGAACTTTATCGGGAAAGATATGCGTATCGAACCGGTGAGTATGCGTAAGGATGACCTGGTGAAAGAACTGCTTGAGTTTTACATGGGTAAAAATACAATGGAACGCCAGAAGTTTATTATTGACAACCTGGTGATTGAGGAAGATGTAGCGTAAAAAGTAAGAAGTAAGAGGTAAAAAGTAAAAATATCATCTCATATTTTTACTTTTTATTTTTTTGCAATCTGATAATAATAAAAATGAAAAAAACAGCATTGTTACCGGGGACATTTGATCCTTTTACGATCGGCCATTTTTCGTTGGTGGAAAGAGGCCTTTCTTTTATCGATGAGATTATTATAGCGATTGGGATCAATGAATCCAAACGGTCTTTTTTTCCACTGGAAGAACGTTTGAAAATGATTTCGGGTTTATTCGGGGATAATCCCCGGATAAAGGTGCTGAGTTATGACTGCCTGACAGTGGATTTTGCGAAGGAAAATAATGCCGGCTATATACTAAGGGGCATCCGTACGGTGAATGATTTCGAATATGAAAAGACCATTGCGGATATGAACCGGGCCATAGCCGGAATAGAAACGATTATCCTTTTTACGGAACCGGAATATACGCACATCAGTTCTACGGTAGTAAGGGAATTGCTGCGTTATGGAAAGGATGTGTCTTCTTTTCTTCCTCCGGGACTGGTACTTCACCGTTAATTATTTCTCAACTCTTCCCTTCCCCGAAGGGAAGTACCCTTTCCTACGGAAAGGGGGAAGGGTTAACCCACGGTTAAAAAAACCGGAAATTTCATAGCTTTTCTTTTCGGGTATCTGAACTAAGCTTCACCAAACCCAACTCTTCCCTTCCTCGAAGGGAAGTACCCTTTTCTGCGAAAAGGGGGAAGGGTTAACCCACGGTTAAAATACCGGGAATTTTATAACTTTTCTTTTCGGGTATCTGAAATGAGCTTCACCGAACCCCACCCCTTTTGGCTTCGCCAAAAGGTACTCCCCTTCGCAGAAGGGGAGAGTGGGTACGCGATTTAGGCTTTGGTTACTTTCCGGGGATTGCGGTTTGCAAAGTCTTTCCAGCTTTTGTAGGAAGCGTCGGTATCCGGCCTGCTGGCCTGGAAGAAGTGGCAGACAGCGGCAGCAAGCCCGTCGGTAGCATCCAGTTGCGGAAGCATGTGTTCTTCTGAAATGCGCAACAAACGCTTGAGCATTTCGGCAACCTGCTCTTTGGAAGCGCGGCCGTTTCCGGTAATGGCCATCTTAATTTTAAGGGGAGCGTACTCAAAAATAGGGATGTCGCGATAAAGGGCTGCTGCCATGGCTACTCCCTGTGCGCGTCCCAGCTTGAGCATACTCTGGACATTCTTTCCGAAAAAGGGGGCTTCAATAGCTAATTCGTCCGGATGATACTGGTCGATCAAAGCAACTACGCGCTCAAAAATCCGTCTTAGCTTTAGGTAATGGTCATCAAATTTATTTAATGTCAGCACTCCCATTGCATCCAGTGTCATAGAATTATTTACGACCCGGATAATTCCATATCCCATGACGGTTGTTCCCGGGTCTATTCCCAAAATTACTTTTTCAAGGCTCATGCTGTAAAGGGAATTTCTTCCAGAAAAGTTGAAAAATACAACACGCGGTTCTGAAAATGATTATAAAGCTTTCCCAACAACTCTTCGCCTTCGAGTGCATACCAGGAATCAAATATGGCTGAACTTTCTACGGAAAACTGGAGTGAAAAACAATCCCCTTCCTGTTCGTCCTGCATAGTTAATACTTTTGCCAGGCGAGGTAAGGAAAGCTGCCCGCTCCGGGATACGGCAGGAAGGTAAGTTCCTTTTATGTATCGAAGGAAATCGGCCGATATGCCTTTTTCTACATGGAATGTGGTATTGTAAATGAGCATGTATGTAATTTTATAGATAATAATTAATTATCTGATTTTAAGATTTTTATTTCTTCCGGCCTGCTGCCGTACTTTTTATTTCCCCGATTGCTGCCGGATCGTCTCTATTTCTCTTCTGATCCTGGTCATTTCTTTCAAAAGACCAAATACATACTCTTCTGAATAAACTTTAGTCAAGGAAGAAGATTCGAATTTCCGATCATTATTATATCACCATGAATGGCTTTCATTATGATAACATATGCATCTGTCTTTTTGGTACTCATTTTTACTATTATTTAAGGAACGATAAACAAGAATCCTGTTATTTCATCTTAAAATTTCAATAAACTCTTTTCCGTATTTCTTTTACTTTTCCGGTTCTTTTTTCCGTCTGAATCAGAAAACAATTCTTACTAATAAGAAGGTGTTTTAACATTCTTCCGGATATAACTTTTTACACGACGCAGCAATATCAGGAGAAATAGATGCTATTATACAAAACTTCTTTTTCCCTTACCTTTTTCTTAAAGAGTTGCAGTTGATGATCACAGCACGTTTACTCCGGTATTTACTGAGAAAACACTCAATAAGCCCAATTGAGTATATTTTCAACTTAAAAAACGAGGAAACAACTACTCAATTGAGTATATTTGTATATCCTTTTCACAAGTTAAAAACAAATGTAGTAATTTTTATGGAAGAAAGGAAAGCAAAGTGATATTGATTATTTCGATATTAAAAGAAAATCATAAAAAATAGTTTCGGTAAGGAGGAAGAATTATCCGGTAAAAACAAAATATTTTTCCGACAGCCTGTTATTCTACAGGGGTCTTTAATTAAAAATAAATTTAAGGAATTTCAAAGGTGAAAAGAATATGTACAATTTATTTAACTCCTATTATATAATGGAAAAAGTAAAAAACTGGTAAAATGGGAAAGGGTTACAATAAAAAAAATAAATATAAAAAAATTATCCGTGTTCAGGAGGAATATATGAAATATATTAATTCGGGATATACAACGATTTATATATATAAAAACTTTATATATCCGCAATTTCTGATAAGCAAAGCTACGTTTTACAATTATCTTGCGGTTCCGGCACAAAGGGATTTGAAAAGAATAGAAAAGAAAAAGGATGATGAGGAAGAGAGTAAGGACTAAAAGGAGTGGTTAACCCACGGCTGAAATAAACCAGATTGTTACCACCCAACCCCACCCCTTTTGGCAAAGCCAAAAGGTACTCCCCTTCGCAGAAGGGGAGAGTGGGTGCGCAGCTAGTCTTTGGGTGCATTTAAAAGATAAAATACCCGGGACTCTTCCCTTCCCCGAAGGGAAGTACCCTTTTCTACGAAAAGGGGGAAGGGTTAACCCACGGTTTAAAAACCGGAAAGTTCATAACTTTTCTTTTCGGGTATCTGATCTGAGTTTCACCAAACCCCTCCCCTTTTGGCGAAGCCAAAAGGGACTCCCCTCGTACGTTTGCATGAGAATCATT
>JAJQEC010000091.1 GCA_021201815.1 Candidatus Azobacteroides sp.
CACTTCCTATAATAAAATCGGGATCAAAGCTTTCCTTCATAGGCTGCACAGGGAAATTATCATAGATTCCTCCGTCGAATAGCAATACACTATCTATTTTGATTGATTTGAATACAAAGGGGAAAGACATAGAAGCTCTTACAGCATCCCCCATATCCCCACTATCAAATACGACTGCTCTTTTTTTATTTATATCCGAGGCGACACAACGGAATGGGACAAAAAGATCGTCAAAATTGCCTTTACATACTGCCGTAGCAGTGGCAAACATTTCCATAAAGACATAATTAAGCTGAATCGGATTAATAAGACTCTTAGGTAATACGAGAGGAACAAAACTGGAAGAATCTTTAATCCCTATTTTAAATTTCACAAATTCAGGAGTGTCTTCCGGTTTTTTAAAATAATATATATAATCCTCCTCTACCTGTCCGGTTTGCCATAAAAGGAATTTCTCCGAACAGAAAAGTTCTTTCATTTCTTCGGCTGAATAACCCATTGCATATAATCCTCCCACAATAGCACCAATAGAAGTTCCGGTTACATAATCAATCGGGATATTATTTTCTTCCAGCGCTTTAATCAGTCCGACATGAGCAATTCCCTTTGCACCTCCTCCACTAAGGACCAACCCTACCTGTTGAGAGTAAAGGAGAGGAATAAAAGAAAAAAGAAATAAAACAACTAGACTTGTATGTAATTTCATATCTGATAAAAAACAACAAACGCCAAAACTACATTTTTTTAATGAATCCGCTGGTTTATTGGTTATATTTTTATTAAAATTTATCCTATTTTTTCTTCTCATTTTCGCCAGGAGAAACTTTAGTTCAAAAAGAAGGATGTGGTTTCCAACATATTTTTACCAGATGATATGTGATAAAAGTATTTTCAGTATCTGCCTTCTATTCAACTCAGATAAAACTCTCTGCTTTTCCCAATGAACTTTTTCTTTTGTTTTACATTTTATAAGAGTGAAAAGTACAACATGTAAAAAAAGGTTTTTCATTGATAGCAATATCTTTTATTCGTAAAAGTCATATTAATGAATTATTTATATTTTTGTCGGGTAAACAGATATACGAACAGCATATATTATTCTAAACAATTCTACTTATGAAGCAACCAAAAGGCTTGTATCTTCTATTTTTCACGGAACTGTGGGAACGTTTTAGTTACTATGGAATGCGGGGATTACTTATTCTGTATCTGACAAAATCCGTAATAGAAGGAGGACTGGGATTTTCGGACCAGAACGGTGGATTGATCTACGGGCTTTATACAGGTTTTGTTTATCTTACACCGATAATAGGAGGATGGCTGGCAGATAACTATATCGGACAAAGACGGTCAATAGCAATCGGAGCCTTTATTATGACTATCGGACAGTTTTGTTTGTTTTTTTCCAGCGCGGAACAAATCTCCCTGTTCTATTTGGGCCTTATTTTCCTGATTATAGGAAATGGTTTCTTCAAGCCGAACATTACCACATTAGTAGGAAAGTTGTATGCTCCGGATGATAAAAGAAGACAAAATGCATTCTATATTTTCTATATGGGAATCAATATAGGGGCCTTCTTCTCTCCTCTCATCTGTGGTACTCTGGCAGAAAATACATTTGCAACAAAAGCAATGGATGGAAGCATAGAAAGATATGCCTTCCAGTACGGATTCTTAGCCGCAGGGATAGGGATGGTTATTGGGCAAATCCTGTATAACATGTTAGGAAAAAAATACCTGGGAGACATAGGTATTGTAGCAGATGGTAAAAAAGAAAAAGTAATTGTCAATAACAAAGTAGAAAAAGAGCCCTTAACTAAGATTGAAAAAGACAGGTTGACAGTTATTCTTATTATGGTACTATTCGCGACGTTTTTCTGGGCGGGCTTCGAACAGGCGGGAAGCTCCATGAATTTATATGCAGACAGGTATATTGACCGCGAAGTGCTGGGCTGGACCATTCCGACTTCATGGTTACAATCTGTCAATCCGGTATTTATTATTTTACTGACCCCATTCTTTACCATGTTCTGGCCGCTCCTTAATCGGAAAGGAAAAGAACCGAATGACATTGTAAAAATGGGATTTGCCCTTATTTTATTGGGATTAGGATTCTGCCTTATGGTAGGAGCCGGCATCCAGCGTGGCGGCGATTTTGTAGATTCCTCAATAAAAGCAAACTTGCTCTGGTTAGTCGGAGCCTATCTGTTACACACCACCGGAGAATTATGTCTCTCTCCTATCGGGCTTTCTCTGGTAACAAAACTGGCCCCTCTCCGATTAGCGTCCATGATGATGGGAATCTGGTTTCTAAGCAGTGTGATCGCAAACTTCCTATCCGGCTATCTGGTGAAATATTTTGCCGCATTGGGGGCAATGAAAATATTCGGCATTATTGCCTTGTTTGTTATCTGCTGTGGAATTGTACTATTATTACTTTCCAAGAAAATAGTATATAAAATGCATGGGATCAAATAAAAAAGATGATTTATTTGCAGTTTTCTGTCCTGATAAATTAATCTTTTTTACGGAAGTTAACCGTAAGTAATTTAAGGAGAAATAAAAATCTTTATAAAACCAAAGGAGTATTTGCAGAGAAAGATTTTTTTGTATCTTTGCAGGGCTTTTTGAAAAAGCAGGATTCATGGGTAAATTTGATTTATATAAAATACCGTTAAAGAGCTCTGGTTCTGACACACAGGAATTTTCCTATGAGTTGGATGACAAATTCTTTACAGACATAGATAATGAAGAATTAAAAAAAGGAGCAATCCATGTAAAAGTTTTATTAAAAAAAAATAACCGGAGCCTTTGAATTAACGTTTGATCTGGAAGGAATAGTTAAAGTTCCCTGCGACCGATGTCTGGATGATGTCGAAATCCCAGTCGAATGTAAAGAAAAACTCTTTATAAAATTCGGCAAATCTTATTCGGAGGAAGGAGACAATATTATTATCATTCCGGAAGAAGAAGGTGAGATAAATGTAGCATGGTTCTTATATGAATTTGCAGCTCTTTCACTCCCTATGAAACGTATCCACCCACCGGGTAAATGCAATAAAACGGTTTCAGCAAAATTGAAAAGACATACAGCCACATCCGTTGAAGATTCGGAAACAGAAGATCCAAGCATGGATTTACCGGAAGATATAGATGAAAGTGGAGGAAGCGATCAATCAGACCCGAGATGGGACAAATTAAAAGATATAAATTTTGAATAATTAATTAAAGTTGCAAAAAAATGGCACATCCTAAACGAAGACAATCAAAAACGAGAACAGCGAAAAGAAGAACGCATTATAAAGCTGTCGCTCCTACTCTGGCAGTATGCCCAAGTTGTGGAGCCTGGCATATCTACCACACAGTATGTGGAGAATGTGGCCAATATCGTGGTCAGATAGCTATCGAAAAAGAAGTAGCACTATAAAAATAACCGGAAAAACATATTCTTTTGTGTTTTTCCTATGTAAACTATAAGGAAGGAAGATGCAATTGCATCTTCCGGTTTGTTTTATCTGTTAGTTGAATAAAAAAAGTCCGGTATGGAAGAATTAAATGCAGTGATTACATGTGTCGGAGGTTATGTTCCGGATTATGTATTGACTAATGAAGAAATTTCGGAACTAGTTGATACTACTGACGAATGGATTATGACACGTATCGGCATTAAAGAAAGAAGAATTTTAAAAGGAGAAGGTTTAGGTACCTCTTTTATGGGAACAAAAGCGGTTGAAGAAATATTCCGCAAATCAGATGTGAAACCGGAAGAAATAGATTTAGTGATTTGTGCAACCACAACTCCGGATTATTCTTTTCCTTCTACTGCGGCCTTAATTGCTCATAACCTGGGAATGAAAAATGCTTTTGCATTTGACATGGAAGCAGCCTGTTCCGGTTTTTTATATGGACTGGAAACTGCGAATGCGTTTATTAAAGCCGGACGATACAAAAAGATCATTTTAGTTAGTGGCGATAAATTATCTTCCGTTACCAACTATACTGACCGGACTACATGTCCGATATTTGCAGACGGAGCCGGAGCCGTATTAATAGAACCTACTACCGAAAAAGTCGGTGTAATGGACAGCCAGCTATATACTGATGCTTCAGGCTTTAAACACCTGCATGTCTGGGGAGGAGGTTCTGCAAATCCTCTTACTCATGAAGACCTGGATAACCACCGCTATACTATTTATCAGGAAGGAAAAGTTGTTTTTAAGGTAGCTGTTACCAACATGGCTGATTCCTCGGAATTGGTTATGAACAGAAATGGTCTTTCCAAAGAAGATATAAACTGGATTGTTCCTCATCAGGCCAATATTAGAATTATTGATGCTGTTGCGAATCGTATGGGAGTTGACCGGGAAAAGGTAATGATTAACATTCAGCGCCTTGGGAATACAAGTGCCGGAACGATTCCTCTTTGCTTATGGGAATGGGAAGACAAACTAAAAAAAGGTGACAATCTCATTTTAACTACTTTTGGCGGAGGATTTACCTGGGGGGCGACTTACCTCAAGTGGGGATATGACAAAAAAGAAAATTAAAAAACAAATTTTGTTTTCTTAAATATGATTCAGGCCGTTGAAAGAATATCATTATTCATTTCAATAGCCTTTTTTTGTTTTAATGTAATTTTGTAAAACACAGATAGTATGCACGAAAAAATAATCATTCTTGATTTTGGGTCCCAGACAACTCAATTAATAGGACGTAGAATCAGAGAATTAAATACGTACAGTGAAATTGTTCCTTATAATAAATTTCCTGAAAATGATCCTTCTGTAAAAGGGGTAATTCTTTCCGGAAGTCCTTTTTCTGTAAATGACCACGATGCTTTTCATGTGGACCTCACCAATATAAGGGGAAAATATCCGGTACTGGGAATATGTTATGGCGCCCAATACATTGCCTATACTTCCGGAGGAAAAGTACAGGCAAGTGATACCCGGGAATATGGACGCGCTGTTATAAGCAAAGTAGACACCAAAAATCCGTTGTTTAAAAACATGCAGTTAAATTCCCAGGTATGGATGTCACACGGGGATACGATTACTGCCTTACCGGATAACTTTAAAACGATTGCTTCTACCAAAGAAGTAAAAATAGCAGCTTATCAGGTAAAAGAAGAAAAAACCTGGGGCGTACAATTTCATCCTGAAGTCTTCCATACAGAAAGCGGATCTCTTATTCTGGACAATTTCCTTAATATCTGTGGTTGCAAAAAAGATTGGAGTCCGGCTTCTTTCATTGAAGAAACGGTAAAAGAGCTTAAAGAACAATTGGGAGATGACAAAGTTATCCTAGCTTTATCAGGCGGAGTAGATTCTTCCGTATCTGCTGTGTTGCTTAATAAGGCTATTGGAAAAAATCTTACCTGCATATTTGTTGATCATGGTTTATTACGCAAAAACGAATTCGAGAATGTATTAAAAGATTACGAACACCTGGGTCTTAATGTAATCGGAGTGAATGCCCGGGAGAAATTCTATCGTGAATTGGCCGGAGAAGAAGATCCGGAAAAGAAACGGAAAATCATCGGCAAAGGCTTTATTGATGTTTTTGATGAAGAAGCAGGCAAGCTGAAAGATATTAAGTGGCTGGCTCAGGGTACTATATATCCTGATATTATTGAATCTCTTTCCATAACCGGAACAGTAATCAAATCTCACCACAATGTAGGGGGCTTACCTGAAAGAATGAACCTCAAGCTCGTTGAACCATTACGACTTTTATTTAAAGACGAAGTGCGTATTATGGGTCGCGAACTTGGCATGATGCCTCATCTTATCAACAGGCATCCATTTCCCGGACCAGGGCTGGGAGTGCGTATTCTGGGCGAAATAACTCCCGAAAAAGTAGAAATGCTACAGGAAGCGGACCATATATTTATCTCCGGATTAAAAAATGAAGGGCTGTATGACAAAGTATGGCAGGCTGGTGCTATTTTGCTGCCTGTTCGTTCGGTTGGAGTAATGGGAGATGAACGTACGTATGAAAATGCAGTAGCATTACGAGCTGTAACCTCTACGGATGCAATGACTGCTGACTGGGCACATCTGCCTTATGAATTTATGGGACGTGTATCCAATGAAATTATCAATAAGGTGAAGGGTATTAATCGTGTCGTTTATGATATAAGTTCTAAACCACCGGCCACTATCGAATGGGAATAAATAATAAAAACCCTTACTGGATCTTTCGGTAAGGGTTTTTTATTAATGTTTTTAGTAAAAATAAATTTACCGGATTAATTATTAATAATATTCATATAACCATTTCGTATGGTCACTTACCATCAGTTTTCCATCAAAACCTCTATAATGATAGCAATCTAATACAGGATTTCCCTGCTGGTCATATTCCCGGATACTTTTCATCTGTATTTCTTTTTCATCTACTGTGGCTACATTCCGTACATTTAATTCAAAATTGTAACCATCAATCCGACCATATTCATCTAATTTATATACAGTTTGATATAGTTCAATATATTCTCCGTTATTATTCATATAATAATTGATGCGGATGGCTGTTTTATTATCGTCATCATAGGTAGTGACCTCTTTGCTCTGGTTCGTTTGCGTATCGTCTCCATAGTAAATACTAGTCTGAATTTGTTCACAAACCCTATTATTTTTATCTCTTGCTGATACTTCTAACTTATATTCTATAGATAATTCATCATTCCTATAATAATAAGTAGTAAATGTATTTAAAAAGCCATTATTAGTATACTCTTTTATCCTCTTCTCACATATTTTTCCTTCTTTTATAGCATTATTGACCCATTCAGAATCACAATAAGAATATGCAGTCATTTTTTTCACTTTTCCCCTCAGATTATCTTTCATCCAGTCGTTTTGATTTTTTCGTATATTATCCTTCATTTCCTCCAGTGTCATATCATCTTTACAAGATGAAAAGGCAATTAATAATAAAAGGAATAAAAAAAATCTTTTGGTTAAATAACTTACTTTACTTATAGTTTTCATGTTTTAAAATAATAATAAAATGAATAGGTTTAAAAAAGTTTTTTTAATGGATAAAATCGAAGAAATAAAATTCATTTGCTTTTAGGGTTTCCGAATATAATCATTTAATAAGGTTAATAACAAGCATTCTATAAACGAGTAAAAAAGTATGTTTATTATATAAATAATAGAAATTTTATAATAAAAGATTATATTTTTCTTTCATATATTTTTTATTATTATGAAAAATAGTTACTTAACACTATAAAAATATAATATTCTT
>JAJQEC010000101.1 GCA_021201815.1 Candidatus Azobacteroides sp.
TCATGCAAACGTACGAGGGGAGTACCTTTTCCAAAGGAAAAGGGGTGGGGTTTGGTGGTACTCAGATGGGCTACCCAAAAAGAAAAATTATAAAATTTCCGGGTAACTATACCGGTTATTTTCCCATAGATAAATCCTAATTCCTTTTTTATATAACTGATTTATAACCGTGGGTTAACCCTTCCCCTTTTGACGAAGTCAAAAGGTACTTCCCTTCATGGAAGGGAAGAGTCGGATTTGGGAAAAAGCAGCAGCATTCTTTGAAAAAACACCTGAAAAACTTGACTTCCGGGTAAAAAAGTAGTACCTTTATATCCCATACACAGGGCTATGCAAAAAACTATTTTCTTGCATGATAAAAAAGCTCCGGTAGCTTTCAAAAGGCTCTCTGGGAGGCCCGTATCCTTCTTCTATACGGAAACATTCTACTCCCATTCAGGATTTCATCGTCCGACCTTGGTTAAGCGATCGTTCCACCAAGGTCAGGCGATCGTTCTACCAAGGTCGGACGATCGCCTGACCTTGGTAGAACGATAAAAAGGAGCGGCCGTTTATATCACATCGGCCGCTCCTTTTTATAACATTGGGCGTTCGTTTATATGACATTACACTATCCTTTTCAACACATCTATATAATAATTATCCATTATCTCTTCCAACACGAAAAATTGCTTTCCGTACTTCTTAAGGATTAAGTGCTTTCTCTTCGGAGAAGAGGACTACCTTTGGCTCTGCCAAAGGGGAAGGATGTAGTAATTATCCTCTTCTTCTTTCCTTTGCCTAAAGGAGAGAGTTTCCGAAAAAGTGGCAGGGAAACAGGAAAAAGTATTCCGGTATAATTTTCATTCTGCAAAAACTATTTCAGATAAAAAGTTGTTTTTACCCTGAGAATGATAATTAATTAACAATTTACTATCAGGCTTGTCTTATTTGTTATATTTTTGCTTAACATAACTAAACACATACCTGTAATGAAGAAAATAATTACGCTGACTATAGGCATTTTACTTTTTTTAAACGGACTATTAGCTGCCCAATCCGATTATTCTTTTGTAAAGAAAACACATTCTTTCCGTGGAGAAGGAAATGAAACATTGTACCTTGATCATTACAGTGCAAAAGAAAAAATAAGTAATCAACCCACTCCTTGTATTATCTTCGTCTTCGGAGGTGCTTTTGCCCGCGGAAGCCGTGATGTACCGAAATACATGCCGTACTTTGATTATCTGGTGAAAAACGGATATACGGTTGTTTCTATTGACTACCGGTTAGGGTTGAAAGAGGCTTCCCAGCAACAAGGGTTAAGTCAGGAAGAATTTGCCGGACATTTTATCAATGCAGTAGATATGGCAGTAGAAGATCTGTTTGATGCCACCAACTTTGTTCTGGAACATGCTTCGGAATGGAATATTGACAAAAAACAGATCATCGCCAATGGGTCCAGCGCCGGAGCCGTTACCGTATTACAGGCAGAACATGCCATCTGTAACGGAACATATAATGTATTGAATAAACTACCTGCCGGATTCAACTATGCGGGAATTATCGCTTTTGCCGGAGGAATCTTTCTTCCGGAAGGAGATATCTACTGGCAAAACCACCCCTGCCCTATTATGATGTTTCATGGTGATGCTGATTTACAAGTTCCTTTTGATCGGTTGACGTATGCAAATATGGGATTATACGGAGCAAAATCCATTGCCGAAACACTGGATTCAAATAACTATCCCTATTATTTTTACCAATTTGAGAATTACGGACATGAAATAGCAAGTGATCCTATGCAGGACAACAAAGAAGATGTCCTTTGGTTTCTTCATACATTCGTAAGAGATAAAAAAGCCTACCAGGTGGTGAAAGAACAGAAAGAAATAGGCCGCCCGGAAGTAAAGAAAGATTTTGGATTCGATGATTATGTGAGAGGAAACTTTGACAGATAAAAAAAAGCAAAAGGCAAGACTTCTTTATAAGGTAAATCCGATCAAAATCCTGCCTTTTGTTTCTTTATTTCTGATGCTCTCAACATGCTCCTTCTCTTACATCCGGAGTATCATTTTCGGTATTCTTATCATTTTGAACAACGCTATCCTTTTCCACATCTTTATCTTCTTCCGGGTTTTCTGTTTCCGGTCCTTCATAAGGTTCATCTACCATTCTTAATGGTATATTCTGCGGCTGTTTTTGTGGCGGATTGTCAATTGTACCTTTCGGCATCATATCCGGCATTCCTTCTGTTGGTCTTTCTGTCATTGTTATTTGAATTAATTGTTTTATATTAAACTAACTGTTTAATAAAAACAGCTTACCCTCCGGATTGGTTCGTTAAACAGGAAAAGAAGGAAAAATTAACTATTATCTCATTATTAATAGAAAGAGAAAAGTATATATTTAAATAAATTATTGATAAATAAACCTTTGACCTATTTATCATTCTCTTAAATTAGGATAATCCAACGACAAGAACAAACAAAATCTATTCCATATGGAAATAGGTTTTAAGGTGTGACAAAGATAAGTACATAATCCGTAAAATTATATATTAAATACATTTCTTTTTATTTCATTCGTAAATAAGCTAAAAGAAATTTATCATTTGCATTAAGCTTTCCCCTGAAAACAGAAAAGAATAAATATTTTTCTGAAAGTTAAATTAGTTTTTACATTTGTATATTAAATATGTGTAGATATGGTTTTTTATTTCTCCGGCACAGGTAACTCTTTATGGATAGCGAAGGAATTAGGTAACTCTTTCAAAGAAAAATGTATTTCTATTTCCGACGAACTGCAAAAAAAAGAAGCTATTCTTTCCTATATGCTTCAGGAAAATGAAAAAATTTTTTTTGTATTTCCTGTCCATTCGTGGGGTCCGGCCGTGTTGGTCAGGAACTTCATAGAAAAACTCCGGCTAAACGGATATAATAAGCATTCGGCGTACATGATATGCAGTTGCGGAGATGATTGTGGGTATACCGGCATTATGTTGAAAAAGCAACTAAAGAAAAAAGGAATTCTGCTTTCAGGATATTATTCTATTCAAATGCCGAATAATTATATCCTCATGCAAGGATTTGACACAGACCCGGAGGAAAGAAAAGAAGAAAAACTGCAAAAAGCTCCTGTTTTGCTGCAAGAGATTATACAAGATATCACACAGAAGACCTGCAAGCCTTATTATATACAAGGCAATATGGCTTTTTTAAAAAGCTACATTATTTATCCGTTTTTTAAAAGATTTTCCATCGGGAAAAATCCTTTCTATGCAAAAGATAATTGTACAGCCTGTAAACTATGCGTAAAAGTATGTCCTACCCGAACGATTTCCTTTACAGAAGGAAAACCGGTTTGGGGAAACAAGTGTGTACAGTGTACGGCCTGTATTCACCGATGCCCTGTCAGAGCCATTGAATATGGGAAAATATCATTAAAAAAAGGCAGGTATGTACACCCTGACCTCTGAATATAAAAATAAAAAAAGCAGAAGAATACAACTCTTCTGCTTTACTTTTATAATAGAATAAATTCGGATAAATCCGGTATTATTTCAAATATTCTTTCAGGAAAGCTGCAGAGGTAACAATCAATGTACGGGTCTGCGGTAAGTTTGCAAAACCATTCAGCAATCCCCAGTCATGCGTTACACCATCATAACGCAAGGTAGTTACTACTACACCTGCCTCATCCAGTTTGCGCCCCATTGCTTCACCCTGGTCACGAAGAATATCATTTTCCGCTACTTCGATCAGTGTCGGCGGTAATCCTCTCAGATCATTTAGTGTTGCGTTCAATGGAGAATAATGGATATCACGACGTTGTACCGGGTCGGTAGAATATTGGTCAAACATCCACTGCATCAAAGAAGAAGTAAGGAAACGTTGTTGTCCGTATGCTCTCCATGAAGGCCAGTCGAAAGTGGCATCCGTTACCGGCCACATTAATACCTGACACTTGAGGACAGGACCTGTTCTTTCTTTTGCATTCAGACTAGTTACCAAAGACATATTTCCCCCTACACTATTACCGACAATAGCCAGGTTTGAACCATCCACATTAATTTCCTCCCCATGCTCCGCTACCCATTTTAGAGCAGCATAGATTTCGTTTGTCGGTTGAGGAAATTTAGCTTCCGGAGAAGGTGTGTAATTTACAAAAACAGCCGCATAACCTGATTCTACCACTAAATCACGAACCAGTCGTTTATGGGTCTGATAATCTCCCAATACCCATCCACCACCATGAATGAATAAAAACGCAGCCAATTTACCTTTTTTCCCTGCCGGACGAACAATGTTTAGCTTTATTGTATATCCGTCACTGGTAATTGTTTTCTCAGATTCATCAATGCCGGTTACATCTACCGGAACGGACTCCTGTGCGGTAATTAATACATTTCTTGCACCTTCTACACCTAATGATTCTACCGGAGTAGAACTGGCGTTCAATACTTTTAAATATTCTTTTGTTCCTACGCTCAGATTCGGATCTGATAAATAATCCGGAGCTTGTTGTGCATAAGCCAGTGCTGTGACCAGGCAAATGACGGCTGTAAATAGTTTCCTCATAAAAAAACTGATTTTAATTGTATTAAAGATTAATTTCAAATTTTACCTGTTAACAGGTAATTTCATTTTTCTGTTAAGCCAAGAACTAAAGCTGCGAATCAGTGATTTATTAGCTTTTTGTTAAGACATTGTTATAACAAGTATATTATTGTGAAAGTTCAGAAAATAGAAAAGGGGTAATATAAATGTTTCGCGGAAATATTTTCTAACTTTACGACAAGCCGGTTTGTTATAAATATTCAATTAAAAATAGAATTTAATTTTTACAGATATGATAAATAAAGAATCCGATTCCGTTACGGAAGCAGCAAGAATAATTGCCCGGGATTTACATAAGGGCCAAAAAGATAAAGCAGGGGAGGATTATTTTGACGGGCACCTGACTTCTGTCGCTCACATGGGGAAAAACCGGAAGGAAACCATAACCGGTTATTTACATGATGCGGCAGAAGATACGGATTATTCCGAAAAAGAAATTGTAGCATGGTTAAAGTCCCTTACAAATGGAAAAATAAGTGATACCGATGCAAAAGAAATAGAGGAGGCGCTTTTTTTACTAAATAGCAAAAATTATAAAACCAGAGAAGAATATATTGAAAATATAAAGAAAAGCTCCCTGGCCATCCATGTGAAATTAAATGATCTGACAAATAATATGCAACTCTCACGCATAGCAGATCCACAGGAAAAAGACCATGCGCGGATAGAAAGATACAAAAAGGAGTATGAAAAAGTCAAAGAATATCTTAAAAAACGGGAAACAAGAACTAAAAATCAAGACAAAAAATAATCCTCCCATTGGCTCGACTTTTTCTTATTGATTCTTATAAAAGATTTTGTACATTTGAAAAATCGTTCTCTTTTCTCTTTCAATACAAGCTGAATGTTTATATATAAAAAATATATCTTTTTTGGTTTTTACTTTTTATTTCTGTTTATGACAATACAGGCACAAAAAATGCTTACACTCGAGGATCTTATCCCCGGTGGATCCGGTTATGAATCTTTTATTCCTGAAAAGCTTGAAGAACTACAATGGAAAGGAGATGAGTACACCTATAAAAAAAACAAAGATACACTCATAATAATTAGCCCGGCTACACCGGATAAATCTGCTTTTATTACCAGCCAGCAGTTAAATGATGCTCTTATAAGCTTTCGTGTAAAAAAAATATCCGACCTTCCTTCGTTTTTCTTTCTTCCGCAAAATCCTGATATAGCAGTATTCTGGCATGATAAGCACCTATTTTTATATGATACGGTAAAAAAGGTAATCCGATATGCATTAAAGAAAAACGGAGCCTGGGAGAACGAAGAGTTTTCTCCATCGGAATCAGATTATTATCTAGCCTATACGGAAAAGAACAATTTATATATAGCGACTCCGGAAAAAGAAATAATTGCCATTACAAAGGAAACAGATCCGGGAATTGTCTCAGGACAGGCTGTACATCGGGAAGAGTTTGGTATCCGGAAAGGGATTTTCTGGTCTCCTGCTGGAAATTACCTGGCTTTCTACCGAATGGACGAAACCATGGTAGAAAATTATCCGCTGGTAAATATTTCCGCAAGGGAAGCAAAAGCAGAACCGATAAAATATCCGATGGCCGGAATGAAAAGCCATCAGGTTAAAATCGGTATTTTTGATGTACAAAAGAAAAAAACAGTTTTTCTGAAAACCGGTTATCCGAAGGATCGCTATTTCACGAATATTGCCTGGAGTCCTGATGAGAAGTTGTTGTACATAGCAGAAGTAAATCGCCGGCAGGATACCTGCCAGTTGAACACATACGACATAAAAACCGGCAGAAAGGTAAATACCTTATTTGAAGAAACCCATGCGAAATATGTGGAACCTAAAAATCCGCCGCTTTTTCTGAAAACAAAGAACCAGTTCATCTGGCAAAGTGCAAGGGACGGATTCAATCATTTATATTTGTATCATACAGACGGCACTTTGATAAAACAACTTACTTCCGGTAAATGGACAGTAACCGAAATAGCAGGCATGGATGAAAAGGAAGAGTATCTTTTTTACTTATCTACGGAAGAAGACCCATTGGAAATACATGCTTATAAACTTCATATTTCTACCGGAGAACGTACTCGTATTACTTCGGAAACAGGAGTACATTCAATCAGTGTAAGCAAGTCGGGAAAATATATTCTGGATGTATTTTCCTCTCCGCAGGTAGCCAATAAAACAGAGTTGATTTACCCGGAAGAAAATCGAAATGTTACCTTACTGTCTGCCGCTGATCCTTATAAAGAATTCCGGATGCCGGAGATAAGAATCGGTACCCTGAAAGCTGCAGATGACTCTACGGATTTGTATTACCGGATTACAACGCCGGTTGACTTTGATCCGGCAAAAAAATATCCTGTCATTGTGTATGTTTATGGTGGCCCTCAGATTCGCCTCGTAGAAAAAAGATGGCTCTCAGGTGCAAGACCATGGGATATTTATATGGCACAGAAAGGATATATTATTTTCACGTTGGACAACCGGGGATCAGCGAAAAGAGGACTGGAATTTGAAAATGTCACTTACCATCAGTTGGGAGTAAATGAAGCAAAAGACCAGTATACAGGAATTGAATACTTACGCACATTACCCTATGTAGACACCGGACGAATAGGTGTGCATGGATGGAGTTTCGGCGGATATATGTGTACAAATCTTATGTTGCGTTATCCGGAAGTTTTCAAAGCCGGTGTATCCGGGGCACCGGTTATTGACTGGAAATATTACGAAATAATGTACGGGGAACGCTATATGGGTACCCCAAAAAGCAATCCGGAAGGGTATAAAGAAAGCAATCTCAATAACAAAGCAGACCGGTTAGCAGGAAGATTACTCCTGATTCACGGAGATATGGACCCTGTTGTGGTATGGCAACATAGCCTCTCTTTTCTGAAAGCCTCTGTTTCCGCAGGTACATTTCCCGATTACTTTGTCTATCCCGGTTATCCCCATCATGTGACAGGAAAAGATGCTATTCATTTATATGAAAAAATAACACGGTATTTTGAAGAACATTTATAATAAATATATTTACTAATTAATCATATCTTATTATCATGGAGTATAAATTTTGTGGAAAAAGCGGCCTGCAACTTCCGTTAATCTCATTGGGACTGTGGCATAACTTCGGCGGAGTAGATGATTTTTCCGTTTCAACAGAAATGATTTTAAAAGCCTTTGACCAGGGAATTACCCATTTTGATCTGGCAAATAATTACGGCCCGCCTCCGGGAAGTGCGGAAAGTAATTTCGGAAAAATACTTCATAATCAATTAAAAAGTCACCGGGATGAACTGATTATTTCTTCCAAAGCCGGACACCTGATGTGGAACGGACCTTATGGGGACGGAGGCTCCCGAAAATACATCATGGCCAGTCTCGACCAAAGCCTGAAACGCACCGGACTGGAATATTTCGATATTTTTTACAGCCACCGGTATGACCCGCAAACTC
This sequence comes from Candidatus Azobacteroides sp., assembly GCA_021201815.1. Lineage (GTDB taxonomy): Bacteria > Bacteroidota > Bacteroidia > Bacteroidales > WRGA01 > WRGA01. The sequence goes on from JAJQEC010000101.1 coordinate 8,038, forward strand.
CTCTGGAAGAAACGATCCAAACTCTGATTGATATTGTCCGGCAGGGAAAAGCATTGTATGTAGGATTATCGAAATATCCGGCAGACAAAGCCCGGGAGGCCTATGACATGATGAAAGAACAACATGTCAGATGCCTGATCTATCAGGACAAATACAACCTGCTTCACAAAGAACCGGAAAAGGAACTTATGCCTTTAAATGAAGAGTACGGAGTAGGATTTATTGTGTTCTCCCCATTGGCACAAGGGTTGCTTACAAATAAATACCTGCATGGAATTCCTGAAAACTCCAGAGCAGCAAAAGACCATGGCTTCCTGCAGCGGGACGAAGTTACTCCCGAAGTAATTGTAAAAGTAAATAAACTGAATGAGATAGCTGCACAGCGTGGACAAACACTGGCTGAAATGTCTCTTGCATGGTTGTTAAATAAACAGGAAGTTACTTCTGTAATTATCGGAACCAGTTCTGTCTCCCAATTACAGGATAACATTGATAGCCTGAAAAACAAGGAATTTTCTTCCGAAGAATTAAACTCGATTGAAGATATTTTGAAATAACAAAATTTAAAAACCGAACAGGAACAAAGAATGTAAATATCAACTTGCACTCTTTATTCCTGTTCGGTTTTATTATTCTATGCTTGAAACAAATTAAAAAAAACAAAAGTTTAAATAGTTAGTAATTCCGCATTATTTCTTTAAAATACCATATCATTTTCCCATAATTATCCAACGTAATATGTTCGTTTTCATTATGGATTGTCTGTTGTTCATACCGGTTCAGATAAACAGGCATAAACCGGTAAATATTGTCACTAACAATCTGGTATTTGTACGCATCTGTTCCTCCTATGGTTATATAAGAACTGACAATCGCATCCGGATATAATTTTGATACTATTTCCTTAATAATTTCAAAACCGCGGGAATTCTCCGGTGAAAGTCCAGATGGCTCTCTTGCCGAAACAACATCTATTTCTACTTCATAGCCCTCACACAAAGCTGTCACATGATTTATTACCTGTTCCACGGTATTGCCCGGCAAAATGCGAAAATTAGCTGTTACCTCCGCAACAGAAGCTATTACGTTAGGAGCGTCGCTTCCCTTCGCCATTGTAACTGCAGTTGTTGTTCGTATCAATGCGTTGGAAGCAGGGCTTTTTCCAAAAGTGGAAAGCAACAAAGGCTTCATCAGCCAACGATTAGCAATTGCCAGTCGGGAAAAGAAACCCATTTCACTTCCGGTACGGTCCAGAAAAGAGGCGATCGGGTCAATCAGTTCCGCAGGCATCTGATGAGTATTTATTTTTTCAATAATCTCTGCAGCCAATACAAGAGAACTTTTTACCGGAGGCATGGAAGAATGTCCGCCCATTCCTTTCACTTTTATTCGTAAAGTAAGTAACCCCTTCTCTCCTACCCCTACAAGCGCCATAGGCTTTTGGATAGATTCAATAGTAGAACCGGGTGCGGAAATAATTCCTCCTTCATCAAAAACCGCATCAAAAGTAAGATTCTGTTCCTTAAAGTAGCTGGCAATTTCGATAGCACCTTTTATTCCCCCTGATTCTTCATCAAAACCGAATGCAAACCAGATATCCTGTTTTGGCTTAAACCCTTCTTTGATTAAAGTATCTGCTGCTTCCAGAAGAGAAAACAACATATTTTTCATATCCAATGTCCCTCTTCCATATACTTTTCCGTTGGCTACAGCACCGGAAAAAGGAGGATAAGTCCATTCTTCCTGATAAGTACTAATCGGTTCCTCCACAGCAGAACCCGATTCTTCTTCTAATTTATAGATATCCGGTGTCCTTTTTCCTTCTTCGGGTTCATATCCGATTACAGGTACCACATCATAATGGGAAAGAAACAAAAGCGGCTTCAGCCCGGCATCCTGACCTTTCCAGTGTAAAACCAATCCATGACCATTTATAGTCATAGTATCCATGGTCTTATAAATTTCAGGATAAACTTGTATCAGATATGTCTTAAACTCATCAAAAGCACGGTAGTCCGCAACATCATAAGCGTCCTGATTTATAGTCGGAATCTTTATTCCCCCGGCAAAACGTATGATTGACTCTTCCGATAAATCAGGCCGTACGACTTCTCCGGTCTCTGCTACCTCAGCCTTTGGAAAAGGATAAGTAAATGTTCGTATTAAAAGAACAAGGATAAAGACAAAAATGATAGTCAGAATGATCATTAATAGTTTTTTTAAACTCATTATATCAAAAAGTTAAGCGTTAAAAAATAAACAAACATAATAAAAAAAAGTTTTCCGGGAAGAAGAGCGTATCTACAGTATTTATAAAGCAGTCAGAAATATTAAAAAATACAAACTCTTATTTTTCTCCTTTTCTATTTATATAATTTTTATTTATATGAAGTTAAAAAGAATCAATAGACAAAAATAAAAAATTAACAAGAGGAAAGAAGAACTTATTTTGTGAAAATATGTTCTAAAGAAAAACAAAATACGTATAAATCTAACATTCATTTACTAATTTCCGATATTTAATTGTATTTTAGCTGCAATTAACCGGAGTACTAATTTGCTAAACCTATGAAAATGGCTAAAAAGAATTTTATCATAGATACCAATGTAATTTTACATGATTATAAATGCATTGAGAATTTCCAGGAAAACGACGTATACATTCCAATTGTTGTGTTGGAAGAGCTGGATAAATTTAAAAAAGGAAATGACCAGATCAACTACAATGCAAGGGAGTTTGTCCGTCAGTTAGATGAAATAACCGACGATAATCTTTTTACAAAAGGTTCTTCTTTGGGAGAAGGAAAAGGTCGATTATTTGTGGTAACGCATATAAAGTACAATGAAAACCTGACAGGTATTTTCTCGGAGCACCTAGCCGATAACTGGATTCTTTCCGCGGCCCTTGACCTGAAAAAAGAAAAACCGAAGACAAAAACCATTGTAATCAGCAAAGATGTAAACCTGAGGATGAAAGCCCGGTCACTGGGGCTGATCTCTGAAGATTATATCAATGACAAAGTGGTCAATGTAGATTACTTTGAGAAAGAACATGAAGTATATGAAAATATAGAGCCACAAACCATTGATTATCTTTACAATCATCGTGGAGGCATTCCGATAGAAGAGTTTGAACTGAAACACCTAGTTGCACCTAATGACTGCTTTGTACTTAAAAGCAGCAATGCTTCCGTCCTTGCCCGTTATAATCCGTTCACAAGAACTGTCAACCGGATCCTTAAAGAACGAAATTACGGAATTGAACCCCGGAATGCAGAACAAAGCTTTGCTTTTGAAGTATTGAATGACCCTGAAATAAAACTCGTGGCAATAACCGGAAAAGCCGGTACCGGAAAAACGCTATTGGCACTGGCTTCCGCATTAAAACAACATGGATTGTATAAACAAATTTTGCTGGCACGTCCTATTGTTACACTGGCGAATAAAGATATCGGGTTCCTTCCCGGAGATGAAAAGCAGAAGGTTGCTCCATACATGCAACCATTATTTGATAACTTGACTGTTATCAAAAATCAATTTCAGGCGACCAGTACGGAAGTAAAACGAATCGATGAAATGCAGAATTCCAACCAATTGGTGATAGAAGCACTTGCTTTTATCCGGGGAAGAAGCCTTTCCGAAACATATTGTATCATTGATGAAGCACAAAACCTCACTCCTCATGAGGTAAAAACCATTATTACCCGTGCCGGAGAGGGAACCAAAATGGTATTTACCGGAGATGTACAGCAAATCGATTCACCTTATCTGGATGCCCAGTCAAACGGCCTCGCTTATATGATCGATAAGATGAAAGGACAGGAAATATTTGCCCATGTAAACCTGCTTAAAGGAGAAAGAAGTTTATTATCGGAACTGGCAAGTAATTTGCTTTAAATAATAGTTATATACCTTAAACGCCACAAAAGAATATTTTCTTCTTTTGTGGCGTTTGGTTTTTTTGGATTGATAAATATAGCTTGGTGGTTTTTCCGGAAATTAAATCCGATTTTATTTTCAACCTTCTTCTTTTCCGGTTGTTATACATATAAAACAATATATGCAGCTTCAACTTGTGAATCGTCTTCAGGCTACCCGGTTAAGAAAACTGGGATTTGACTGGAAGGTAAAAGATATATTTATTCCTGCAACGAGAAGGTTAATGCTGGAAGAAACCATGTATGAAGAAGAAGACTGGAATAGATATGACTACACGCTTTCCCGTCCCTCTATTGCCCTTAGCTTGGAATATATGCGTCTAAATTATTCCTGCAAATATGAACTAATCATTACCGACTGGAAAAACATTACTTACAAAGGAGGCTTTATGTTCAGGGATATGGAAGAACCAATATATACTAAAACTTACAAATCCAGAAACCGAGCAGAAAGCGAGTTACTTTCCCGGATACTAAGTTATAAGTTTGATATTATCACCCATTAATTACAATTTTCAATTGTTTTCCGGTCAGCATAAACCAAAGATTCTGCAGGTGATTCACATGAAATACCGGAGTACCGACAGCTCCTCTGTCAGCTTTATACAAACGCCCGACTCTCCCCATAAAAAACAAATAATAATCTTCCATCAGGTCAATCATATACTCATACTGATTTTCTCTTCTTATAAAACCCGATGCCGTTAATATTTCATGGGTAATAAATACAGGCCGGTATTCATGAATATGGGAGGTAACAAAAGAAATATTTTCCGAAGTAACATCTATAAATTGTCCCTGATACGTTTTTATGATATTCCCGATCATTATTTCATTTGCCCGCAAAGGCACATCTGGTTTAATAACAGATTTTACATTTTTGTTTACCCGAATTCTTCTCATTTAAAATAAACCGAAAATAATATTTATATATAAAACAAAGATATATAATATAAAATTTTAATTCGTGCAAAAAATACTATTTAACCAATTAGTTATCAAGTATTAAAAATAAGAGATAGCTAAAAAGTTAAAAGTAAAAGGTAAATATCCATAAAGAAATAATTTTACCTTTTACTTTTTACTTTTATGTAGTATGATTTCCCCCCGTAATTCCGTATACTTCCGCAGTAGTATAACTGGAATCTTCAGAAGCAAGCAATACGTAAGTTGCCGCTAATTCGGCCGGTTGTCCGGCACGTTTCAACGGTGTATCCTGTCCGAATTCAGGAAGTTTATCCTGAGGCTGTCCACCGGAAACCTGCAAAGCAGTCCAGATCGGACCGGGTGCTACACTATTTACCCGGATACCTTTCGAAGCAAGCTGTTTCGCCAATGCACGGGTAAAAGCCACAATCGCACTTTTTGTAGAAGCGTAATCTACTAACGTAGGACTTGGTTGGAAAGCCTGAATAGAAGAGGTAGTAACAATCGTTGCTCCTGCCGGCAAATAAGGCAAGGCAGCCTTTACTATCCAGAACAAAGAAAATACATTGGTTTTGAAAGTAGCTTCCAGTTGTTCTGTTGTAATATCTTCTATTTTTTCCTGTGCTACCTGTTTTCCGGCAACAAGGGCAAGAACATCTAACCCACCCAGTTCCTTATTCGCTTTTTCAATCAGTTCTTTACAGAAATTCTCATCCTTTAAATCACCAGGAATAAGGATCACTTTTTTTCCTTCTTTCTCCAGTAACTCCAATAAAGATTCTGCATCTTTCTGTTCGGAAGGAAGATAGTTGACAGCAATATCCGCACCTTCCCTTGCAAAAGCAATCGCGGCTGCACGGCCAATTCCGGAATCTCCACCGGTAATAAGGGCTTTTCTTCCTTTCAGTTTATCACTTCCTTTATATGTTTTTTCTCCACAATCCGGAACAGGTTTCATCTCTTCCTGAATTCCGGGAGCTTTTTGTAACTGTTTTTCGTAGCCCTCATCTCTGTATTGATGAAGAGGGTTCTGTATTTTTTTATTTTCCATAAATAAAATAATAAATTATTTGATTAAACATTCTTATTTCATTCTCTCAAAGCCAAAAACCAATTCTCTATCGTCTTTGACTCCTTTTATTTTATTTCTGATAAGTTGTGCAGCTATCATGCTGAATGTGATACCATTTCCACCATATCCAAGAGCATATAACATGCGGTCTTTACCCGGCCAACTTCCGATAAAAGGAAGACCGTCTTTAGTAGAACTAAATGTCCCGCACCATGTCATCTCCGTAACAAAAGGAATATCGGGAAACAGTTTATTGAATTTCTTTTCCAGGACTCTCACTTTTTTTCTCAACAGCCTGTCTCTCAATACAGGATTTTTAAAATCTATATCTTCCCCACCTACGAGAATACGATTTTTACTATCTGTACGAATATATAAGTAAGGATTATGCGTTTCCCACAAAAGCGCATGTCCTTCCCAGATATATTTTTCATCCAGAGGCTGTGAAATGATTGCATAGGTAGAAGTTAATTTCATTACTTTTTCCGGCAAAAAGGGTGCTGCTTCAAAACCGGCAGCCACTACAACATATTTACATTTTAGTATTTTCCCTTCTGTCGTTACCAATACATAACCGTCATTTCTTTCCTGCCAGGTTTTTATTTCCGTATGAGAATATATTTTCAGTTGGTTCTTTCTCATATGATGATCCAGTAAATGCGTAGCTCCTGCATACGGGTCCATTTGAGCGGAAACATCATTCTCCAACGCTCCCGGGGTGTGAATACCATATTTCTCCTTCACCATATTTCCACTCAGAAACCGCACCGGTAACTGATGTTTTTTTCTTATATTGAATTCTTTTTCAATCATCCGTAATCCCCTCGCATTACTGGCATAAAACACACTGGCTAATTGTTCGAATCCAGGATCATACCCAATGACAGAAAATACCTGTTTCAAATCTTTAATAGATTGTAAACATGCCTGATAAGCTTTTACGGCTATATCTTCATTCAGCATTTTTGCTAATTCGGATAGAGGAGTATCAATCTCATATTGCAGCAATGCTGTACTTGCTATTGAACTCCCCGTAGATATACTTCTTTTATCCACTACGGCACATTCGATTCCGGACTGACACAATTCATGAGCAACCAACGAACCGGTAATGCCGCTTCCTATAATAACCACATCCGTTTCTTCATCTCTTTCCAAAGGATGATAATAATTATAAAGTGGATTTTTAGCAATCCAATAGGGCAACCCTGCATATAATTCCATTCCTGATTCCTTTTCTGATTCCAATCTGTTTTAATCTAAAAGAGGAACAGTAAATGCTGTTCCTCTCTATTTGAATAGTAACTATTCTTTACATTTGATTATCCATTTCCGATAAGCGGCTCTTTCCTTTATCTATCTCGGTTTCCGCACGATCAGCAAGGTCTTCTGCTTTGTTGAATCCCTGGTCAATCACATCTTTTACTTTTTGTTTTGTTTTGCAGACAAGATCATTTACTTCATCCATCATTTGATCCAGCTGACCATTCTCTTTCATTTTTTTTCCATAATAATATGCAGCAGCTCCAAGAGCAGCACCTATTAAAAATTTCTTCATAACTTTAATTGTTTTAATTGTTTAAAATTTACAACTTAATACTTTTTAAGTGTGGCATATACCGTATTTATTATGGCGTTCGTTTCCTGAAAAGAGAAACAACCCACAACAACACGACAGCACCTACTACCGACATTAACAATGATCCGAGGATGCTTGTAGTCTCAAAACCAAATAAGCCGTAAATCCAGCTTCCGATCAAACTACCTACTAATCCTACAATCAAATTGATGATAATGCCAAAGCCACTACCTTTCATTATCCAACCGGCAATTGCTCCGGCCAGGATACCAATAATGATTGACCATAAAATCCCTAATCCCATAATAATAAAATTTAAATTGAATATATTGATTTAATAAAAAAAATATGCTTTTGTTCTTGCTAAAAAACATAATCTAATGGTATATATACAGGAATAAAATCCGTCAAATAATGTTTTTCAATCAAAAAGAAGATGGTCAGATAAATAAACCATTGTAATTCTAACAACTATCCATTTTATTTGTTCACTTTATCAATAAAAATATGTTGTTTTTTTCCACTTTTTCTTCAAATAATTAAACAATCAGTATATTTCAATAGTTTCCTTCAGACATTATATTTAAAAACAAAATACCTCTTTCCGGTACATCCCTATATCTTTTCCTTATTTCTTTTCTTTTTACGAACAAAATAGAAAAACACTTGTTGTTAAGGTCAGTTTAGAAAAAAGAAGAGATTCAGAAAGAAGTGTGAAATAAAAACATTGCTTTTTAAACTAATTATCAAATTGGTTGTTTATATGTTAAATAATGGATTTATAATTAAAAATAAAAGAGTAAATAACAGAAAATAAGCATCTTTCATCTTTACTTTTTTATTTCTAAACCGAAGTTCGAAAACCAGTTATTTTATTTATGAAACCAGACATAATATCGAAGTGTAAATAATAAAAACAATTTAACAGACAAATAAAAATAACATTATGAAGACTTTAAAAACTCTTATCGGAACCCTGTTTGTTGTACTTGCCATGGGAAGCTGTACGTCAACCCAATATGTACCGTCCTCACAACTCGCAGACAAATGGGTATTGAAATCCATTAACAACAGAAATGCAACCGATGCTTTCTCCCAGACAATTCCTTACATTACCTTTAATTTTGATGACAACCAGGTATCCGGAAACGCCGGATGTAATGCCTTCAGCGGTAAATTCTCTTATATCGATGGCAATTTCTCTGCCCCCAACCTGGTTTCCACACAAATGGCTTGTACCGGAACTAATGAAGAAGATCTTTTTCTCAGATTATTACGGAATCCTTCTTACCTGACAATGGTAAACGGAGACCTGATCTTCTCCCAGAATGCTAATTCAGTACTGGTTTTCTCCCGTGCCCAGGGCCTTTCAACCAATGATCTTTCCGGAACATGGGAATTAGAAACCATGGAAGGAAGAAGTACGGACCTGGATTCTTTTCAGCACACTCCTACGCTGGAATTTAATTTTTCAGACGGAAGAATAAGCGGAAATGCCGGATGTAACCAGTTTAATGCATCGTTTACATTAAACAATAACACATTGGATGTTCAACCTTTGGCTACTACCCGCATGGCATGTGATAAGATGGAAGGAGAAAATAAATTCTCCGGACTTCTGGCCGGAAGATCAACCATTGATTTTGAAAATAATCTTTTGATATTAAGAAGGAATAATAATATGATTATGACCTTTAAAAGAAAATAACTACTAATTTATAATTAAAAAAAATGAAAAAATTAATTGGAACAATGCTAATAAGCGGAATGATCTTTTCCGCCACCGCATGCACTCAGAATGACAGAACAAATGCGGAAAACAGAGCAGAAGAAGCAAGAGAAGATGCCAGGGAAACCGGTTATGAAACTTCCGACAGAACAAGAGATGCCTGGGATGACACCAAAGATGATGTAAAAAGGGCTTCTGAGAATACAAAAGAATCTATTGAACATGCTGCAGATAAAACTTCGGAAAAAATACATGAAGGTGCGGAAAAAGTAAAGCACGAAACAAAAAAAGCCGTTGACGATGTTAAAAACTAAGTAAACTAAAAGAATCGGCAAACAAATTAAAAGGTATAGATGTTTTATCTATGCCTTTTTGATTTATATAAACTTTAAACTTATGTACCACATATGAGAAACGGTGTAATGATGCAATATTTTGAATGGAACCTGCCTGACAACGGAAAATTCTGGAAACAATTAAAAGAAGATGCCGTCCATCTGCAGGAAATAGGTGTTACTTCTGTATGGATTCCCCCGGCTTGTAAGGCAAGTGCCGGGATAAAAGATACAGGATACGGAATCTATGATTTGTATGATCTGGGAGAATTTAACCAGAAAAATACAATCCGTACAAAATACGGTACAAAGAATGAATTGATAGAAGCCATTGACGAATTACATAAATATCAGATTTCTGTTTATTTTGACGCTGTCATGAATCATAAAGCCGGAGCTGATTATACGGAAAAATTTCTTGTAAAAGAAGTAGACCCGAATAACCGGGAACATCCCATATCAGACGCGTATGAAATTGAAGGCTGGACTGGTTTTGACTTTAAAGGAAGAGGAAATAAATACTCGGATTTTAAATGGCACTGGTACCATTTCTCCGGAACGGATTATAATCAGGCGAATAATAAAACAGCCATTTATCAAATCCAGGGAGAAGGGAAGAAATGGGCCGAAGGTGTAGACGGTGAAAATGGGAATTATGATTACCTGATGTTTGCAGACATTGATTTTGACAATCCGGATGTTGTGACGGAAATGAAAAAATGGGGACAATGGGTTGCGAAAGAATTAAAACTGGATGGGATGCGGTTAGACGCTATCAAGCATATCAATGACAGTTATATTGAACATTTTCTGGATGCTGTAAGAGCAGAAAAAGGGAATGAATTTTATGCGGTCGGTGAATACTGGAAAAGAGATATCAATGAATTAAACGCCTATCTTTCCTCGGTGAAGTATAAAGTAGATTTATTTGATGTCCCTCTCCATTATAATATGTATCAGGCTTCCGAACAGGGAGAAAGCTATGATATGCGCAACCTGTTAAAAGACACACTGGTAGCTGTACATCCGGAGGTAGCCGTAACATTTGTAGATAACCATGACTCCCAGTGGGGAAGTTCCCTTCAGTCACAGGTGAAATCCTGGTTCAAACCATTGGCCTATGCTTTAATTACATTAATGGAAAAAGGATATCCCTGTATTTTCTACGGGGACTATTATTCCATGGGTGATAAAAAGTCTCCTCACAGGTTAATCATAGACATTCTTCTGGCAGCCAGAAAAAAATATGCCTATGGACAGCAAGTAGATTATTTCGACCATCCGAGTACGGTAGGTTTTGTTCGTATGGGAGATGAACTTCTTCCCGGTTCGGGCCTTGCATTTTTAATGACGAACGGAAAAAAAGGAAATAAAATCATGAATCTAGGAACAAAGAGAAAAGGGGAAGTATGGTATGAATTTACCGGAAACATTCATGAAGAAGTGACCATCGATGAAAACGGAAACGGAAACTTTTCGGTCGAAGGAGGCAACATTGCCGTATGGGTAAAAAAGGAAGACAAAAAAAACTAAAATTTTACTTTACCAATCTATATTAATTAACTATTTATAAAACAATTATTAAAAAACAAAATTATGAAAAAGTTAGTGTATCTTATTTCCTGCGTATTAATAGCAGGGATATCTTTTCAATCATGTGGTAAAAGCAATGATGAAAAAATAAAAGAAGAAGTGAACAGAGAGCTGACAGGAAATTATTCGAATGTTACCTCTACCGTACATGACGGTGTAATCACCCTCAATGGAACTGTAGATACGCAGGACATGAAAAACTCTCTGGAAATGAATGTAAGAAACATTACCAATGTAAAATCTGTAGTGAATAACGTTACTGTTAACAATGCAGCTCCGGAAATAGCTATTAATCATGACAATACACTCCGTTCTAATCTGGAATCTCAATTAAATTCTGCCGGTTACAATGATGTAAGAGTAGACGTAAGAGACGGAGAGGTAATCCTGACAGGAGATGTGAAAAGAGATGATTTACAAAGGGTAATGCAATTGGCAAACGAAACAAATCCAAGAAAAGTTACTAACCAATTAACTATAAAATAATGGAACTGAAGGATAAATATGCGAAATTAATCAATTATGCCAGCAGTGCGGGCATTGATAATTTTTCAGTAACTCAGCAGGGAAACGTACTTCATATTTCCGGTACAGCCACAGCTTCCGTAAAAAATACATTGTGGGATATGTATAATCAGATAGATCCGGACATGCGTTCCGGTGATCTGGTAATGGATATTTCGGTAAAATCCGGAGGGGAACAGGTTTACGAAGTAAAACCCGGAGATAACTTAAGCAAAATAGCTCAGCGTTATCCCAATATGACCTGGCAGAAAATTTTTGAAGCAAACAGAGATATACTTAAAAATCCTGATCTTATCAAAGCCGGTCAAAAATTAAAAATACCTGTATAACAATAGAAAGCAACCAATTGATGCGTTGCTTTCACAGAAAGAGAAATCTTAGGAACAAAAAGAAATCCGTATGATAAGAACAGAAGAGAATAGTAGTTTGTATAGTTCCCATACCATTCAATATCCGGTCTTCTTATCCATGAGATTTCTCTTTTCTAATTTTATAATATCAAACAATGTCATTATAAAACAGCACATAAAATTAAATCGTCTTCACCAGATGGAGAAAAAAATAGGTAAACACCGAATCTATAAGATTTTATTTTCAGTGTGACATTTTATATGACTTTAGCATAAAAAAATAACGTATGAAAAATAAAAAATCAGATGTATTGAATACAGAAGAGAGAAAAAATCTCCGTTCTTCTGATTTCGGCCTTCCACAGGATCGCGAGTATCCGATGCCTGATGCGGCCCATGTCAGAGCTGCAGAAGCTTATTTCAGATATGCCGATGAAGATAAAAAGCCGGAACTGGCACATAGAATCCTTATGAAAGCCAAAAAGTATGATGTGGATGTAAAAAGTGATAAAATCACGGAGTGGGCAAATAAATACAAAAAATAAAAACATTCATTTGTTTTATTATCCTACTGGAACATACCGGAAATACACTTATTAAAGAACGTATTTCCGGTATATTTTTTAATGTTTTCTCCTATGCTTCTGTTTTCACACGTGTTTTTACAAAACTGTTCGGATAGTTTTCATTGATAAAGACAATCATTTTTTCCCGGATGTCCGTGCACAAATCGAAGTTGGTTCCGGAATCCATGCTGCTCAATAAAATCCGGACTTCCATATAATATTGTTTCGTATCCGTAACCTGCACCACAGCCACTCTTTTATCCCATTTCGGATGATCTGCCAGCATACGGGTCAATGCTATCCTCACTTCATTCAAAGGAAGGCTGTAATCCACATACAGAAAAACCGTCCCCAGAATATTGGAAGAATTTCGTGTCCAGTTCTGAAAAGTATTTTCCAGGAAATAATTAACAGGAAGAATAAGCCTTTTCTCATCCCATAGCTTCACGACAACGTACGTCATGGAAATCTCCTCAATCGTTCCGAACTGTCCCTCTACAATTACTTCATCATCAAGCCTGACAGGCTGTGTAATAGCAATCTGAATACCCGCGAAAATAGAAGCAATGCTCTTCTGAGCAGCGAAACCCAGAATAATTCCCGCTATTCCGGCTGAAGTAAGAAGGCTTACTCCGATCGTACGTACCTTTTCAAAACTCATCAGACAGACAGCAACCGTAACCATAATAATAAGCATGACAATAAGCCGCTCAAAAATTTTCATCTTGGTAAGGTCGCGTCGGATACTATAAATATTGCCATGATCATTTTTCTCGACATTATGCTCTAGGTAATAAAAGAGTATCCTCGCACACTTAGTCAGAATCCAGCCAATTGTGACCATAAGCAGGATATCACTCAATCTTTCGATCGAATGATAAAAATGCGTATTGGCAATAAAGGAATAATTAGTAAAAATCTTGAAAATAAACCAGAACAATAACCAGAGAACAGGGATTTTCAATAAATCAATGATGAAACCATATAAACGTCCGAACTTCGACCCTGTCTTTTTCAGTATTTTATGAAGGACAAATTCATATACCAGATACACAAAAATAAGTGCACCCAGAAAAAGAACCATGCTCAGCCAGCGATGAGCAAATTCATGCCGGAAAAAATCTTTAACTCTTTCTATATCCATCTTTTTTCTTTCCTTATTTCTGCATGAAACAGCTACTTTGCCAAACGGTCCAGGAAAGATAAAGTCTGGGACTGGGTAGGAATATTATAGACAGCATTTTTACTACTCTTACCGACTTTAATGGTTATTGTTTCCTGTGGTAAAGCCGCAAACATATCTTCATCTGTCGTATCATCTCCGATAGCCATTACAAAATCATACGAATATTCTTTTAATAAACGCAACGCTTCCATCCCTTTGCTAAAATCCGGAGATTTTATTTCCAGTATTTTATTCCCTTTCATTAATTGAAGGTTTCTTCTGGAAAGAGGATTAATAAGCGCATTTACCAGTTGGTTAATACGCAATTCAGCCAGCCAGGGATCTACATCCCGGTAATGCCAGACCAGCGCCGTATCTTTCACCTCAATCCTGGAACCCGGAGTCCTTTTTACCGCATGTTTCAGGATATCCAGGATTTCTTTATCCCATTCTATTTTCCGGATATTTTCATTCCATTTCCCATTTTCTTTATAAAAAGCGCCATGTTCAGCAGCTAACCCGACAGGCAGGCTGCCCAGCCATTCATCCAGAATAAAACGATTCCGCCCGCTACTGATAATAATGTGATTCTTGGGATCATTACTCAATTCAGTTAATATCTCCATTAATTCCGGAGTGGGATAAGCCTGTAACGGATCACGGAAAAACCGTACCAGTGTTCCATCATAATCCAGGATAATTAATCTTTTAGATGCTTTATCATACTGTTTTTTGATGATATCAAAATTGCTTTTCTCTACAATCTTTTGTTCCAGCTTTCTGTTTTCCTCCTTTACCACATTAAGCTCATCCACAAAATCTTTTGCCCACTGTCCTACGGTCTGATAAGCCAGAATTTCCTGCATGGCTTTCAGATGCTTCCTTTGTTCTTCCGCAGGCATCTCCAGAGCCATTAAAATAGCATCTTCAATTTCTTTTGTATCACTCGGATTCACAATGATCGCATCAGAAAGCTCAATAGCTGCTCCTGCCATTTCGCTCAGAATCAATACACCCGGTTCATCCCTCTTCGTCGCCAGATACTCTTTTGCCACCAGATTCATCCCATCTCTTAACGGAGTAACAAGAGCAATATCCGAAATACTATAAAGAGCTGTCACTTCCTCAAAATCAAAAGAACGGTAGAAATAATAAACAGGCGTCCAGTCTGCCGTAGAAAACATCCCATTCACCGCTCCTACTTTTTTATCAATCTCATCTTTCAGTTCCGCATACATATCCACATTATCCCGTGATGGCGATACAATCATAACCAAAGACACTTTATCCTTGTATTCCGGATAATTCTGAAGAAATTCCTCAAACCCTTTCAAACGCAAAAGAATTCCTTTGCTATAATCCAATCTATCTACAGAAACTATTAATTTCCCTTTTCCGAAACTCTCCCTCAATTCCGCAGCTTTCTGACGTATTTCCGGCTGCAACGTGGCGTCATGATACTTTGTATAATTGATACCCATAGGAAATGCATCGACATTTACCACCCGACGCGCCAGATGGATCTCATCCAGTTCACAATCGATCTTTAACACCCGGTAAACCGCACTGATAAAGTGACGCATATAAGTATATGTATGAAAACCGATGAGATCCGCCCCCAGCAATCCGTTCAGTATCTCTGCCCGTTGGGGTAAGCTCCGGAATAACTCATAAGAAGGAAAAGGAATATGAAGGAAATACCCGATGCTTACATCCGTAACTTTCTTACGGAGCATACCAGGCACCAACATTAACTGATAATCCTGAACCCAGACAATATCCCCGGGTTCAATAAAACCCAAAGCGATATCACAGAATAATCCGTTCACTTCCTTATAAGTATCCCAGAACTTATTGTCGTAATGGATATAATTAGAAAAATAATGAAACAAAGGCCACAAGACACTATTGCTGTACCCTTCATAATAATTTGTAATCTGTTCCTGGGTTAAGTATACCGGATGAAAATTCTTTTCTTCCAGTTCTTTTGTTATGTTCTTCCTCTTTTCTTCGTCTTCAATGTCCATTCCCGGCCATCCGACCCAGTGTTTTTCTACTTTTATTTCTAATGAATCCAGTCCGGTAGCTACCCCGCCCTGACTGGGAATCACTTTTAATTCATTGTTTTCCTCAACAATCTTCAGGGGTAATCTGTTAGATATGATAATGAGTTTCATACGATTTATTGAATGATAATGCTTTTCTGCCAGATGATTGACAGGCTGATTTATATAAAGTTATTAACAGGTTTTAAAGTATTTTAGTTCAACAAAAAAACTATTTTATATACTACCGATATTCATGGATAATTTAAATTATGGTGTCATAGGAAATTGTAAAACAGCAGCTTTAATTTCCCAGCAGGGAAGTATCGACTGGTTGTGCTTTCCCGATTTTGATTCTCCGTCTGTTTTTTCAAAACTACTGGATGAAAAAAAAGGCGGAAGCCTGGCATTTAAAGTAAAAGAAGAATATAAAATTACCCAGCAATACCTGAGAGGGACTACCATTCTTCTGACCCGCTTCACTGCCGAAGAAGGTGGTTTTGAAGTGCTGGACTTTATGCCCAGATACCGGACGCTGGATAATAACTACTTTATTCCTCCTGAAATTTATCGCTATATAAGACCTTTATACGGAAAGCCCTCTTTCAGCATTATTTATGATCCGGTAATGAACTATGCCAGGGAAACGGTCACACATCAAAAATATAGCAATTTTATTAAAACATCTTCTGTAGACAATCCACAGGAAAATATGTACCTCTATTCCAGCATCGATCAGGAGGCACTATTAAATACACAGGAAATTCAACTGGAAAAAGAAGAATACCTGCTGCTTTCTTATTTTCAGAAGCTGGTAAATATTAACATTGAGCGTGTCCATCTGGAATACCAGCGTACAAAAGTGTACTGGTTAAACTGGAACAGCCGCTCCCGGAAATTCGACCGGTATAATGATGTTATCTCACGCAGTTTACTGACATTGAAACTTATGTCTTTTCAGGAAACCGGAGCTGTCATAGCCGCCCTGACCACTAGTTTACCCGAAACCATCGGGGAAGTCCGCAACTGGGATTACCGTTTTTGCTGGATACGGGACGCATCTATGTCAATAGATACCCTGTTAAAGATGGGACATCAATCTGCTGCCGGAAGTTATATGAATTTTATCAAAAGCATCATCAGGAATAAAACGGATACCTTCCAGATTATGTATGGCATTGATGGCAGCCGGATCCTGAAAGAAGAAATTCTGCCGCATCTCGCAGGATATGAAAACTCCAAACCCGTAAGAATCGGAAATGCAGCCTATAACCAGAAGCAGAATGACGCATTGGGATACCTGATGGATGTGTTTTACAATTATTACATTCATTTTCCCGGCACACTGGACGAAATAGAAGAAACATGGGAAATTGTGAAAACCATTGCCCAGACCATATCCCGCGAATGGAGAAACACGGACCAGAGTATCTGGGAATTCAGAAACCGGGATAATCATTTCGTTTTCTCAAAAGTGATGTGTTGGGTAGCACTGGACAGGGCAAGTAAAATTGCCGTATATTTAAATCTTCCGGATTACGAAGAAAACTGGAAAAAAGAAGCGGAAGTGATCAGGCAGGATATCCTGCAACATGGCTGGAATGAAGAAATCCAAAGTTTTACACAGGTATACGGAGGTACGGACGTGGATTCTTCCTTATTACTGATGGAACAATACGGATTTATCGAGCCGGAAGATGAAAAGTTTATCCGTACGGTAAAAAGAATAAAAGAAGAATTATTTTTCAAAGGACTTATGTACCGGTATAAGACCGGCGACGATTTCGGCCAGCCGTCTTCGGCGTTTACAATTTGTACCTTCTGGTTAGTAAGAGCGTTATTTGTAACCGGGGAAAAGGAAGAAGCCTTTACCATTTTCAATAATCTTCTCTCTTACTCCAATCATGTCGGTTTATTCAGTGAAGACCTGAATTTTGAAACAAAACGTTTATTAGGGAATTTTCCACAGGCTTATTCCCATCTGGCACTGATCAATACCGCGCTTTTATTTACAGGAGAAGAAGCCTTCTCAAAATTTATCAGGCCCTGATCGTTAAATAAAAATAAAGTAAAATACAGATATGGAAATAAAAACGCTTTTAATCCTGTTCCTTTGTATTGTTTATATCTTACTGGTAATAAGAACCATTTACAGGATTATCATAAATTATAACAATTCCAATCCGGTAAAAACAATCGGATGGATCCTTGCCATTCTTTTATTTCCTGTCATCGGTATGATTCTTTATATCGTAATAGGAAGAAACCTCAAAAAGAAACGTTCCCTCTACAAAAGATATCAGGATAAAATAAAAGCCGAGGGAAAAAGGTCATTCCGATTCGAAGAAACGGAAGACAGCGAGTTAATGGAAAAGTATACCAAGTTAAATACTTTATTGGACAATCTTTCTCAACTACCGGTATTTCGTGGTAATAAAATCGATCTGTATTCCAGTGGTAAAGAAAAATTCCGGCAATTATTTGCTGATATAGAAGCCGCCAGAGATCATATCCATGTCTTTTACTATACCATCGGGGATGACGAAACAGGCATCAATTTCAGGGCAGCATTAATAAAAAAAGCAAAAGAAGGAGTTACCGTCAGATTAATGTACGATGCCATTGGCTGTAATGAAACCCACCGGAAATACTTTGAGGAAATGACAGCAGCCGGCATACAAGTGACTGTTTTTTCTCCGGTAAAATTCTCAAAAATATTGCGTACCATCAATTACAGGAATCACAATAAAATTGTTGTCATTGACGGGGAAATCGGCTATACCGGAGGCATGAACGTAAAAGACGATTATGTAAAAGGACTTTCCTGGGGCAACTGGCAGGATCTTCATTTACGCATCCAGGGTTCGGGAGCACAAGGCCTTCAGGCTGTTTTTTTCCGTGACTGGTATTATACCTGTAAAGAATTTATCAATGAAGAAAGATATTTCCCCAAAATCCGGAATTTCGGAAACAATTCCCTCCAGATCGTAACAGCCGAGCCTACCGATGAATATGCCAATATTATGAGAGGGATGATCTGTGCTATTATGAGAGCTAAAAAGTCCGTATATATCGAGACCCCCTATTTTGTTCCTACTGCAAGTTTTCTTTCCGCATTACAGATTGCCTCTTTGAGCGGGGTAGAAATATATTTGGTCATGCCACACAGGTCCGATAACCAGAAAGTACAATATGCTTCCAACTCGTATGTAGCACAATTATTAACAGCCAATGTATCGGTTTTTCAATACAACAATGGTTTTATTCATTCCAAATTAATGGTGGTCGACAATGCACTCACCATTGCCGGATCTTCCAACCTGGATATCCGCAGCTTTGATCTTAACTTTGAAACAAATGTCTTTGTATATGATAAAGAAACAGCAGTAAAAGCCAGAGAAATCATCTGCCGGGATATTCACAACTGCCATAAACTAACACTGGACGAATGGATGAAACGCTCTAAAAAAGATAAGTTTATTGATTCTTTATACAGATTATTTTCTCCCTTGTTATAATTAAATTACAGTAAAAGGGTGGCTAAAACAATAAAAATAGCTCTTTAATAATCAGCATATTTCATATTATAAATAAAATAATATAAAAATATATATTCATTTTACCCCTTATTCTCTTGACTTTTCTCTGTTTTTTTATTATCTTTGTGGCAAATGATAAAAGAATAAACCATATAGATGCAGTATATATTCACTATATTAATTCTTCTTTTTCCTGTAAAAGGTATCTGCTTTTTATTATTTCCGGAAGAAAAAATAAAAACAGGAAAAGGTTTTTCTCTTTTGTCCGGACAAGCCTCTTTTCTATTTTTCCGCAATGAAACAATTATTTCATTCAAAGAGTTGCTAAAACCTCTTTTCTCCAGATGGTATTTTTCTCTTATTCCCCTTCTACAGGCATCTTATACGCTGTCTTTAAAGCAGAATCAGCTTTCCTGCTCCCGCTTTTTGCCGGGTGATCCGCATTTTACAGTCTAGAATAAGTATTTTCCGGACGCATTTTCATTTGTAACCCTCTTTTTTTTCCAAAAAAGCGCATCAGCTTTTTAAAAATGCAGAGCAGCTTTTCAGAAAAGCTGATCAGCTTCCAAAAAAAGCCGATCTGCTTCTGAAAAAGGCAGATGAGCTTTTTTCACCATACATTTTTTTATTATTTATTAACAAAAAAGCTGTGTGGAAAGTGTCTTCTATTAAATAATAATTTAACAAAAGCATCTTTGCAAAAGAATTTATGAAATAAAATATTAATATCCATTCTGATCGTATAATTCATTAATTTATTTTTTGATTTCCCGAGCCGTGTATTGAGACAGCACGACTAGTGATATGTCGCCGCTCCGCGGCTTTGTCGAAGAGATAGCTATATGTAGATGAATATATTAATACATTAGCTTATGATTTCATTAGCTTATTATCACATTGATTAATACCGTGTGCTGAGGCAGCACGGCTAATAACATGTCGCCATTCCGTGGCTGTGAAGGTTGATGTCGGAGCATTGCTCTTTTTACCGAATGCCGTGCTACCTCAGCCCACGGTAGCTAAATTGACAGGAAAGGATAAGCTGGTTCCGTGTGATGTTATTTCCAGGCAACATGCTGCGCCGCATAACAAAGGATAATTTTCGGTTACATGCCCGACCGGGAAATTAAAACATACCGGATAAGTATATGCGGAAATCAATGCGGAAATTGTTTCATATAAAGGTTTTGGCATCTGTGGATCTTCCTTACAACCGGAAAACTGCCCGATAATCAGTCCGGAAAGGTGTTGAAGAATACCGCCCAGTTTAAAATTATACAACATTCTTTCTATATGATAAGGCTGTTCACCGATATCTTCAATAAAAAGAATAGCGCCCTGAGGAATAATATCGGTTTCCGTGCCTCTTAATCCGGAAAGCACAGAAAGATTTCCGCCGGTCATTCGTCCTTTCGTTTTTCCTGTACGGTTTAACGGATGGGCAGGTAAGGTGTAGGATACCTGTTTACCGAAAAGAAGGTTTTTAAGAAATAACAAAGAACTATCATCTTCTCCGGTTTCGGTAAAGTGTCTTGCCATAGGAGCATGTACGGAAACAATTCCCTGATTGGTAATGGCAGAATGGAAAACAGTGATATCACTATATCCGATTAACCATTTAGGCTGACAGGAAAAGGCAGACCAGTTTATTTTGTCCAGCAGATGGATACATCCGTATCCTCCCCGGCTACAAAAGATAGCTTTTATGTCCGGATTATCCAGCGCCTGCTGTAAATCAGCAAGCCGTTGCTTATCGGTACCGGCAAAGCGTCTGTACGCAGCGTCAGCATACGTTCCCAGAGAAACTTCAAGCTCCCAGGTTCTCAGCCTCTTTTCCATCCCGGACAGAAAATCCGAAGAAACCTTTCCGGAAGGAGAAATGATACAAACCTTATCTCCTTTCTCCAAAAAACCAGGATATACACCACCCATCATTCCAATGATTGCTTCTCAGCTCTTACTTTTTGGTTATCATTTCTATTTTATATCTCGTCTCGCAGGTCATAAAACAACTGGTCCAGCAGCAAATCCACTTCGTCCGGATTTACACCGGCCTGAATCAGATCCGGTAAATCCTTTTCAAAATCTTCTTTGAAGGTATGTTCATTTCCCTTCGGGTGCAGGATGCTGTGTTCATAATAGTCCATCGCTCCCTTCCGGTTCCCGGAAGCCCATTCGATATGTCCGGCATTCATGAAATCCTGAGGAGTGGGCTTATCCTGAATAACCAGGGCATAATATTTCCTTGCCTGTTCCGTTTTACCCGCCAGAAAGGAAGTCCAGCCAATAGGGCGCAACGCTTTTTTTCCCTTTTCATCCATATACTCTACTTTAAAGTAATACTTTAAAGCCTCCTCGTAGTTCTTTTCTTCAAAATAGCAATGACCGAGATTCAACTGTACATTCAGGTTTTCCGGCATTAATTTCTCCAGACGCTGATAATAGACAAGCGCCTTTTCCGGTTGTTTCAGCCTTCTGTAGCATAACGCAATGCGACGTAATGTCCATGGCTTATCCGGTTTTATGATATCCGATTTCAGATACGCGGCCAGGGCTCCGACAAAGTTGGAATCTATCTGGCGACAATATCCTATTTTTTCATATAGTTCGTTATCTGTACTATCTCCCTGTACCAGCTTGGTAAAGATAACTTCTGCCTCGCTAAAGAAATTTTTACTGAAATATAATTCTCCGATCATCCGTAACGTTTCTTCATCTGATAAAAACAGACCGAATGCCTTTGTTTCATGAAAATGCAAAGGCAAAGAAAATATATCGATAAATTCTTTTCGCCGGGGATATAACTTAAAGAAGCGGTAAAGGTCCTGAATGTACTGCTTGGTTACTGTTTCCGCTTTTTTAGAATCAGAAAACAAAGCATCTTCTTTTTCCATTTTCTGCAGTTCGGAGCTTTCCATCTTAAACTGCGACATGGACATATTTCGATACCCTTCCGGCATTTGCATGACACTAAAGCAGAAGGAATATTTATCAGAATTACACAGGTAAGAAGATTGCATAATCAAGTCCAGAAAGTCAGGTACTTCCGAATTTTTCAGATTGGCAGAAAAACCTGCAAATTTCTTATTGAAAGGCAAAAACCAATGACTAAGATTACTGAAAAACGGAAATGACTTCAGGCTGGCAAAGGTACTCATAAATACATCTGCTCCTTCCATCTGCAGGTTAGCGAACTCCTGCATTTTATCCGTAATACCCGATTCTTCAAAGATTTCCTGCCATTCAGGATTCTTTTCTTCCCAGGAAGAAGTTTCACTCAGGTCATCAGATGACAACTTATCACGGATAATGTTACCGGCTTTCATCATTTCAGGCAATATTTCTTCATTCATTTTCCGTGTAATCTGTTCCGTCTCTTTGCTGCGGATGAACTGAACCACAATATTCCGGATATTTCTTTTGAACCGCTCTTGTTCCCCCAGTAAAGTCAGGCGGGTATTAATCTTGGTATACAAAGAAACCCGCTTGTCAAAGAGATAGAGAATCAGCATCAATACAATCAACGCCCGTTGCTGTATTTCTTCCTCCCCTTCTTCATACGCATCCAATAACAGCATGATCTTTTTTTCGTCGAAACGATGCATCAGGTTAAGGAATAACACAGATACAAGCTGTGCCTTATCTTCCATATCCAGCCGGGTATCCTTTATCAACTCTGTACACCGGGACAAATCGGCATCATCAAATCGTCCGGAAGTCCATACCTTTTCAAATATTCCGGAAAGAAGCTGGTCCTGTTGAGAAGTATAAGCCTGCATCTTATGCACTTTATTTTCATCCTCTTCCAGCAGATCGGTCAAAGATATTTCTTCATGTAGCGCTTCGAGTTCATCGATAAGAGTTTCTAAACGAACAACCCGGTTTTTCCTTACTTTTTCGAAAAAATTATTGTTTACCGTCTGGGATAACATTAAAAAAGCAGCGTCATCCGCCAGCTCATAAGCAGTAGCCTGAATAGAACGGTACACATTTTCCCGTTGGGGATCTTGGATTCCATCCATAAAATACTGAAGCATATATCGGTAGGACGTCTCCAGGTCATTCAAGCTTTGAATCAGTTCCCAATCCTGCGTTTGCTGAACCAATACGCGTAAATTATCAAAAGCCCGCTTCAGTTCATGCTTATAAATATATTTATTGACTGCTTTATGCAGGGTGTTTATTTCTTGTTTATCCATACTTTCCTGTGTTAATGTTCTCCGAATAAGAGATAGACAAATTTAATTCAAAATATCGAATTATTATAATGAGGGGAAAGGAGAAATTGTTCAAACCATACGGAATGCTTCTATTAAATTTATTTCAAAGGGAATACAGACGGCAGAAAAAGCGAATCGGAAAGTTTCTTCCATCCGGAAATAAATTTCCTGAAAAACATTCTTAAATTTGTATGATCTTTACAAAGTAAAAAATGAGACATCCTACTCCTATTGCCCTGTTTGTTTATAATCGGCTTTCCCATCTCAAAAGAACCATTGCGTGTTTACAAAAGAATATACTGGCTGCAGAATCGGACTTGTATATTTTCTCGGATGGAGCAAAAAATGAAAAAGACAGGGAAAAAGTAAAAGAAGTAAGAACTTTTATTCATTCCGTAACAGGATTCAAGAACATCACCATTATTGAAAAGGATAAAAATCATGGCCTAGCTGCTTCGGTCATAGCGGGAGTGTCCTTTCTGGTGGAAAAATACGGAAAAGTAATTGTCATGGAAGATGATCTGGAATCTTCACCTTATATGCTTTCCTATTTTAATGATGCCTTGAATTTTTATGAAAACAATGAAAAAGTGATGCATATCGGAGGATATATGTATCCGATTGACCTTTCCGAGCTTCCGGAAACCTTCTTCTTCCGGGTAGCCACTTCGTGGGGATGGGCTACGTGGCAAAGAGCATGGGAACATTTTGAACCGGATATAGAGAAATTAAATGAGCAGTTCAATCCCCGGAAAATATCCGATTTTTCGATTGACTGCTCGGAAAACTTCTGGAAACAATTCCAGCATTTCCGGAAAGGGAAAAACAATTCCTGGGCAATCCGCTGGTATGCCAGCATCTTTCTGCACGGAGGTGTATGTCTGCATCCGTCTGTTTCTATGACAAACAACATTGGAAATGACGCATCCGGTACCCATTCGGATGCTACGGATATGTACCAAACCCCGCTTTCTACTAAAAGAATAACAGGATTTTCCGATAATATAGAAGAAAATAAAGAAGCATACCAAAAAATCAAACATTTTTACCGTACCCGTAAAGGTTCCCTTTGGAAAAGAGGGATCAGGTTTTTAAGGAAGTGGAAGAATAAACTTTCTTTTTAACCGGATGTTATATAAAAATAATATTTCTGACAAAACGGAAGAATTAATTTCTGAAGACTAACAAATAAAAACGGAGAGAAAATGGAAAGCTTTAAAGAAATCATAAACGGAGAGAAACCGGTATTAGTGGACTTTTTTGCCACCTGGTGCGGACCATGTAAAGCAATGGCACCTACCATCGAGGCTATTGGTAAAGAATTACAGGGACAAGCACGTGTATTGAAAATCGATATTGATAAGAATCAGGAAGCCGCAGCGCAGTATCAGATACAATCGGTTCCGACATTGATTATTTTCAAAAAAGGAGCCGTACAGTGGCGTGCATCCGGTGCCATGGATAAAGCTTCCCTGATGGAACAAATCAAGAATTTCTTAGATTAACCTGGTACAAATAAATTGACTTAACTTTTTCAACAAATGCCTGGCTAAACAGCCGGGCATTGTTTTTATGCTATTTCTGCATGAATCAATCCATTAAAAAAGCCTTTATCATTCGTACGGGAAATAAAAAATAAGCTCCGAAGAAACGATTGTGTTTCTTTGTATTTTTCTTATATAAATTCTTCCCGGTTAAAAGATATTAACGTACTTTTGCACGCTGAAAAATCCTTATGGTATATGAGGAAAAACAGAAATCCTTATTCTTACTTCTATTACCGGTAACACCTCCTTACTGAGATTTTACATGATAAAGATACCTATGAAATCAAAAGAAGAACTAAAAAAAGTTGCAAAATTTATTTCCGATTATGCCACCCGTCTGTTAGGTTCGGGTGTGCATACTTCCAGAGTAGTACGCAATTCCAAGCGGATCGGTGATGTACTGGAAGTGGATGTGAGAATGACTACCTTCCAGAAAACCATTGTGCTGACCATTTTTGACAGAGAGACCGCAGATGCATTTACGGAAGTAGTGGATATTCCGGCACTCCCTATCAGTTTTGAAATCAATTCCGATCTTAGTTCCTTAAGCTGGGAAGCGATTGATAAGTTACTTCCCCTGAGCGCCATTCAGGAAAAATACAATCAGCTTATTGCCAAACCCAAAATGAGTCCCTGGCTGATTCTTTTACTGGTCGGATTTGCCAACGCATCTTTCTGTAAATTATTCGGAGGGGAATGGCTGGCCATCGGAATTGTCTTCGTGGCAACGCTTATAGGATTTTTCATTCGTCAGCAGATGCAGAAACGCCACATTAATCATTTCATCGTATTTATTGTTTCTGCCTTTGTTGCTTCTTTGTGTGCCTCCAGCAGCCTGTTGTTTGATACGACCGCAGAAATTGCCATTGTGACAAGTGTGTTGTATCTGATCCCGGGAGTACCTCTTATCAACGGAGTAATTGATATTGTGGAAGGGCATGTACTTATCGGCTTTTCCCGCTTAATACAGGCATGCCTGCTTGTGATTTGTATTTCGGTAGGATTATCAGCGTCTATTTTATTATTTAAAAGCAGCTTATTATGATGTGGGTAGATATATTGACAGACGGCGCTTTTGCTGCTGTTGCGGGAATCGGATTCGGAGCTATTTCCCTTCCTCCGAAAAGGGCATTTAAATACATTGCTTTATTAGCCGCCATAGGACATGCGTTTCGTTTTACACTCATCAATTATATGGGAGTAGATATTGCATCCGCCTCCTTCTGTGCTGCTGTGACAATCGGACTGGGAAGTTTGTGGTTAGGAGCAAAAATATATACGCCTATGACCGTACTCTACATTCCGTCCCTGCTTCCTATGATCCCCGGAATGTATGCATATCGTTCGGTATTTGCTATGGTCATGTTCCTCCAGCATCTTTCCGAACCCGAAATGGTAGAAAAATACATGAGAGAAATATTTGTAAACGGCACGGTAACAATCAGTGTGATATTCACGTTAGCTGTAGGAGCTACCATTCCGATCTTTATTTTCCAGAAAAAAGCCTATTCGCTGACCAGAAGAAAGTAAAGAGAATCAAGAGTCAAGAATTAAGAAACAAGACACTGTAATAATGAGCTGAATCCTGGTTTGTTTCTTAATCCCTTTTCTTAGAATCAATAACTAAAGAGTACTTAAATAATCGCTATCTTGATTCTTGCCTCTTGATTCTAAAAAACTCTTGGCTTTACCGCATGTCTTCTTATTATTTTTTATATCTTTACTTTTTATTTAATTTTATAATAAATACGATGCAATTACCAAAATTTTTAATCGCAGACAATGCAGAATATCCGGAAAACATTTATGTAGTCCATACAGAAAAACCACGCTTTATCCTGGATATCGATACGGAAGAATACGCGATCATGGATAACACGGAAGTAAATGAAGAAATGATGACTCCTTTGTTAGAGGCTGCCTATCTGTTTTATGATAAAGAACTTGATAAATACGAAGAAGAGGAAGAAGAGTAAAATTTTCATAAAATAAAATGAATTTCCATATTCACTTCTTATCCTGCCTTTTACTTTATGTATTTCTTTTTCCTGCTTTTTCCTGTTCTCAGTCCAGGCAACCTCAAAAAGAAACTTCTGACCGTCTGAAAGAAAAAGCAATAGAAGCATTGGAATTTTGTAGAAAGAATGGCTACAATACTGATTTCTGTATTCTGGTAGATATGAAAGTGCATTCCGGAAAGTACCGGATGTTTGTATGGAACTTTGAGTTCGGTTTACCTGAACATCAGGCTTTATGTGCACACGGATGCGGGAAAGACGACCGTAAAAGCACCGGTGAGATGCCATTGTTCAGCAATGTAAACGGTAGTTTACTTACTTCTTTGGGAAAATACAAGCTCGGTGTACGCTCTTATAGCCAGTATGGAATCAATGTACACTATAAAATGCATGGATTGGAACCGACCAACAGCAATGCATTCAAACGAATCATTGTGTTACATTCTCATACGCCACTGCCCGAAAAAGAAATTTATCCGGCCCATTTGCCTATGGGCTGGAGTTTTGGCTGTCCGGTTACGGACGATGCTACCATGACCTACCTGGATAAGAAATTAAAGCTGGCTAAAAAACCGGTAGTGCTCTGGATATATTATTGAAATCACTGAGGAAAGAAGATAAGGATAATCACCAAACCCCACTCTTCCCTTCCACGAAGGGAAGTACCTTTTGACCTCGTCAAAAGGGGAAGGGTTACCCCACGGTTATAAAGCGGTTAATAAAAAAGGTATCGTATTTACTATGAGAAAATAACCGGGAGAGTGATCCGGGAACTTCATCATTTTTCTTTTTGGTGGTTTTGCTATTTATCACCAAACCCCTCCCTTTGGCGGAGCCAAAGGTACTCCCCTCGTACGTTTGCATGAGAATCATTCTTTGTCTAAAATA
>JAJQEC010000082.1 GCA_021201815.1 Candidatus Azobacteroides sp.
TTTTTAGCAAAACAAATTTGATTATTTACATAGTATCTTCTTCGAGGGGAGAGTTTAAAGAGAGTAATAAACTTAAAATATTTCTACAAAAAGCACCATCGAATAAAAAATTTCCCCTCTTTTACAAAACAAATAACCGTTCTCATATGTTAATAAATACCTTACCGGTAGATAAATCTTATTTTTCAACCGGTAAGTGTAATGTAATATATAACTTACAGGTATTTAATATTAAAAAATTCAGAAAAATGATAAAGAAATTATTTACATTCGCTTTGGTTACAGGCACTTTATTGACAGCTTGTAATAATAATCGCCCTGCTGAACATGCCATTGAAACAAATGATGTAATTGTAACCAACACGGTAAAAGACCATGAAGGTAATCCGCTTGATATGTCTTATAACAACACGAAAGGAACTGCAACCTTTCATTACAGAGGAGATACGATTCACCTGAAACAGGATACCATGGCATCAGGGATCCGTTATAGCAATGACGAATATGAATATTCCGAATGGCATGGCCAGATGACATTGAAAAGAAACGGGAAAGTCATTTATACAAATGATGACGTTGTTAATTCTTCCGTAACAGATAAAAACGGAGTTCCTTTAAATATGTCTTTCAATAATACCAGAGGTACTGCAACATTAAACCTGAACGGAGAAGATATCGAGTTACAACAGGATACAACTGCTTCCGGTACAAGATATAGGAATAATGATTATGAATATACAGATCATCAGGGAAATATCGTACTGAAAAAAGGAAACAAAACAGTATATGAATATAAGAAGTAAAAGATAAAAAGTAATATTTTTTTCATTTTTACTTTTGAAATCTACAAGCGGTATATGGATTATGAATTAATCGTATATACCGTTTTGTTGTTTTATTAGGGATAATTCATGTGGCTATCTGATTCCGTTAAGGAAATAGGATAGAGATAAAATCAGGTAAAAAACGTATATTTGCAATAAAAAAACGACTATGGATACAGAAAGAGTTCAGTGCCTTATTATAGGATCAGGACCGGCCGGTTACACAGCAGCGATTTATGCTTCCCGTGCTAACCTTTCTCCGGTTTTATATGAAGGGATTACCCCCGGAGGTCAGCTTACGACGACTACGGATATTGATAATTTCCCGGGATTTGAAGAAGGAATAAATGGTTTTGAACTGATGGATAAGATGCGGAAACAGGCGCTTCGCTTCGGAGCGGACCTTCGGCCCGGTATTGCGACGGATGCAGATCTTTCCCGACATCCTTTTAAAGTTACATTCGACGGAGAGACTACTATAGAGGCAGATGCGCTGATTATTGCTACCGGAGCTACCGCAAAATATCTCGGATTGCCGGATGAACATAAATATGCCGGGCTGGGAGTTTCTGCCTGTGCTACTTGTGATGGTTTTTTCTACCGGAATAAAACGGTGGCTGTTGTAGGTGGCGGTGACTCTGCCTGTGAAGAGGCAAGCTATTTATCAAACCTGGCAAAAAAAGTTTACCTGATCGTCCGCAAGCCTTTCCTCCGGGCTTCTAAGACGATGCAGGATGAAGTAAGAAATATACCGAATGTGGAAATCCTTTATGAACATGAAGTTACAGGCCTCTATGGCACACACGCCGTAGAAGGCGGGCATCTTGTAAAAAGAAGAGGAGAAAATGATGAGGAGCGGCATGACCTTGCTTTCGACGGTTTTTTCCTTGCCATAGGACATACGCCTAATTCAGCTAT
Source organism: Candidatus Azobacteroides sp. (assembly GCA_021201815.1). Taxonomy (GTDB): domain Bacteria; phylum Bacteroidota; class Bacteroidia; order Bacteroidales; family WRGA01; genus WRGA01. Next base: position 1,743 of record JAJQEC010000082.1, read on the forward strand.
TTTTAAGCCTTATCTGGATACAGATGAAGTAGGATATATCCTGGTTTCCGAACCGGGAACCACAAAAACAAAAGTACCAGGCGTATTTGCTGCAGGAGATGTAGCTGACCCGGTTTACAGACAGGCAATCACTGCAGCGGCAAACGGTTGTAAGGCTGCGATGGATGCGGAACGCTACCTGAATCATCTGAAAGAGGAAAAATAATATTCAGCTATACTGCTAAAACAAAAGAATGCAATTCAATTCTTTGCATTCTTTTGTTTTTGTGGGATATATCATATATGTATCTGATTTACCGATGGAAAAGAAAGATTTTATTACGCCACCGAACCATATCCGGTTTCTGGCTAAAAAGTTATTCGGAGAAGCCGGGGAAATAAAAGACGGTTCAATCGCTTATCTTCAACCGCAGGGAGGAGGACCAATCGAAAAACATACGCATGAAACCGACCACCTTTTTATTGTAGTCAAAGGAGAAGCAAAAGTCCTGTTGGGAGAAAAGACCAAGATTATCCGGGAAAATGAATCGTTTCTTGTAAAAGGAAATATTCCCCATTCGGTGTGGAATAATAGTCAGGAAGAAACTACCATGATCGGAATCACCATTCAACCTCAGAAATAAGGTTATCAATAGACCGTTTGTGCCTTTTACATTTTTCTAATTAGCAATAATCTGTACCTTTTTAAAGGGACTCTGCATATTGCAAGTTATATTTGCTATTGAATTAGCAATGGTGAAAGAACGTTCTTATTTTCTCTATGCTGTTCCGGAAGAAAATCGGTAAATGAACAGAAGAATAAATATTCTTTATAAATAAAATCCATATGAAATGTGCTTTTTTAGTTTTTATGCTCCTTCTATTAGCATGTTCTCCATACAGGAATAAAGAAGAGGAGGAAGCAAAAAATATCAGTTCCGTACAATGCCCGGAAGATATTTCTTCACCTGATAATACGTTAGAAGAAAGTATCCGGACACTGGAACTGGAATATATTCTATGGGGTTGCTCCTGCCCAAACTGGATCTCCAGGGAAGACCGGATAGAAAAAGAAAAAGCAGATCAAAGCCTGATCGAAAGCTGCATATATATTGAACCCGCAGATACTATGTTATATATACCTGAAAGCCAGACTTTCCATTTTGACAGGCAGAATCTATTGGTAGAAGAAAGTTTTTACAATGAGCCGGATTATCCGAAAGGAACACCCGCACAGGAAGAACCTATGCGAAAAGCCAAAGTATTCCGGTATACAAAAATAGAAGTGATAGAAAAGGAAAGGAATAAATAGTACTTTCACTATCTATCAAAAAAAGACTCAAAGGCAAATCAGTTGCTTTGGGTTTTAGGGATTTACATAAAAAAGGTAGCTCCCCATTCTGAAACTACCTTTTTTGAGCCTCTTGTCGGATTCGAACCAACGACCCCGAGATTACAAATCACGTGCTCTGGCCAACTGAGCTAAAGAGGCAAGTGGGCAAGCTTACTATATCGCGCCGCTACAACCAACTACCCTTGCTGCGGTCAAGCCCTGGGGGATTCACCGGGAGCTAGCCGTATAGGACTTACCCGGGTGCAAAGGTAGATAAAAAATTTATTCCTGCAAATTTTTTTTAGAGCCAAGAATCAGGAGTTAAGAATCAAGACAAAGAAAATACTGATTTTCAGGGTCTAATTTGAAATATTATAAATATTATTAAAAAACAATTATCAGTTTCCTATTAAAGACCAGCCAATATCCAACATCTCAGATCAAAAGTCTTGATTCTTGCTTCTAAAACCATCCGTTTTCTTAAAATTAGTAATTAAATAATGGTTAAAAGGAAACTATTTGAAAGAATTTACTTGAATAATTTATATCTTTGCGCTTTCATACGCAAGGTTATTTTATGTCCGAACAAATTAAGATAAAAGATAAAACATTTAAGTTGTCTATTCCGGAAGAGGAAATTAATGCAGCCATTGACCGGATAGCCAGCCGGATGCACGAGGAATTAAAAGAGAAGGATCCATTGTTTATTGCTATTTTAAACGGTTCGTTTATGTTTGCTTCCGAATTAATGAAGCGACTAAACATTCCCTCTCAGATTTCTTTCGTTCGTGTACAATCCTATAACGGGCTGGAAACAACTCAGAAATATAAAGAAATATTCGGACTGACAGAAGATATTGCAGGAAAAACAGTGGTAATTATTGAAGACATTATTGATTCGGGTTTTACCATGCAGAATATTCTGAAAATACTGGAAGAAAAAAATCCCCGGGAAATTAAAGTTGCCACTCTCTTACATAAACCGGATGCGACACAGTGTGAGGTTCCGTTGGACTATGTGGCACTCACTATTCCGAATGATTTTATTGTCGGCTTCGGATTAGATTACGATGGGTATGGCCGTAATTTTAAGAATATTTATTCTATTGTATAGAAAGAAATTAAGAAAGAAATAAAATAGGTTTTACTGGTTTTTAATAGAAAAAATGGTGAATATTGTAATTTTCGGCGCTCCTGGTTCCGGAAAAGGGACACAGAGCGAATTTATTATTGAAAGGCATGGGTTACACCATATCTCCACAGGAGAGGTATTGCGTGATGAAATTGCCAAAGAGAGTGAATTAGGAAAGATCGCGGATGGTTATATTTCTAAAGGGCATTTGATTCCGGACGAATTAATGATCGATATCCTGGATAAGTTAATTGATGATAAAATACTGCGGAAAGGAGTTATTTTTGATGGTTTTCCGAGGACAATTAATCAGGCGAAAGCCCTGAAAGCAATGTTGAATAACCGTGGTACGGATATCTCGGCAGTGATTGGACTTGAAGTTCCTGAAAATCTTCTGGTGGAACGCCTGGTGAAAAGAGGAAAAGAATCCGGCCGTTCTGACGACAATGAAGAAACTATCATAAACAGAATTCAGGTATACCATAATAATACCGCTCCTTTAATGGATTATTATAAACAGGAAGGCCTCTACTTTCCAATCGACGGTGGCACAACTATTGAAGCTATTTCCGATGAGATTAACGGAGTATTGACAGAAATTCTTGAAAAAGAAGCCAACGCCTTGGTATAACCTGTTGGTTAGACAAAGAATACAATAATTGGCAATCTTAAGTTTTGCATTCTATTTCTTCTCAAAGCAAAACTTAGGATTGTCAATTATTTTTTATAAAAAATAATACGTAAATTCATGGCCGTTTTGAGAAAAAAGGCGAATGCATAAAATAAAGAAAGAAGATGTCAAACAGTAATTTTGTCGATTATGTAAAAATATTCTGCCGTTCGGGAAAAGGTGGCAGAGGTTCCACTCACATGCGACGTGAAAAATATATTCCCAAAGGTGGTCCTGACGGCGGAGATGGTGGCCGTGGCGGACATGTTATTCTTCGTGGGAACCGTAATTACTGGACATTGCTTCACCTGAAGTTCTCCAGGCATATCTTTGCCGGGAACGGAGAAAGTGGCTCCGGAAAGAAAAGTTCCGGAAAAGACGGAGAAGACAAAATTATTGAAGTACCGTGTGGCACAGTGGTATATAATGCAGAAACAGGAGAATATGTCTGTGATGTCATGGAAGACGGACAGGAAGTAATTTTATTAAAAGGCGGACGTGGAGGGTTGGGAAACTGGCATTTCCGCACGTCTACGAATCAAACTCCCCGTTACTCTCAACCCGGAGAACCGGCTCTGGAAATGAGAGTAATTATGGAGCTTAAGTTACTCGCCGATGTCGGGCTGGTTGGTTTTCCGAATGCCGGGAAATCGACTCTGTTGTCTGTTGTATCTGCTGCAAAGCCCAAAATCGCAAACTATCCTTTTACCACTCTGGAACCGAATCTGGGAATTGTTTCTTACCGGGATAATAAATCATTTGTAATGGCTGATATCCCGGGTATTATCGAAGGAGCCAGTGAAGGAAAAGGTCTTGGTTTACGTTTCTTACGCCATATTGAACGCAACTCATCCCTACTGTTTATGGTTCCTGCCGATAGTGAAGATATTGCAAAAGAATATGGGATTTTATTAAAAGAGCTGGAAACTTACAATCCGGAACTGCTGGATAAACAACGTGTTCTTGCCATCACGAAATCCGATATGCTGGATGAAGAGTTGATCGAATTACTCAAAGATACCCTGCCGGATATTCCCTATGTATTTATCTCTTCTATTACAGGAATGGGAATTACAGAATTGAAAGACCTGCTCTGGACAGAACTGAATAAAAACGTATTTACTTTTGTTCCCTCTGAAACATTGGTACATAAATCTATCGATATTAAGAAATTCGAAGACGAAGATCCGGAATATGATTGGGAAGAAGATTTGCCGGAAGAGGAAGACGAGGAAGAAAGCTGGGAAGATTTCTATGAGGAAGATTGGGAGGAAAACTAAAACCTAAGAAGTAATAACTAAGAACTAAAAAAGAAAAAAGATGAAGGTTATTACTTATAAAAATCTGGCTGCGTGTCCTGGGCTTGTGCATTTTACTACTACCAGAGAAGGGGGTGTTAGTAAAGGAGCGTATTCTTCGCTAAACCTGAGCCCTTATTCCGGAGATTCCCTATCCGATGTCGCCATCAACCGGAAGAGGCTTGCCGGGCATCTGGGTATCTCTCCTGAAAATATTATTGTCCCTTACCAGACGCATGAAGACAAAGTATGCATTCTTCCTGAAGGTTTTGAAACATATTCTTTTGAAGAAAAAGAAAAGTTTTTATACGGAAATGATGCATTAATCACAAATTTTTCCGATTTTTGTATCGGAGTAACTACTGCCGATTGTACTCCCCTATTATTATTTGATCCTAATAAAAAAGTAATAGCAGTAATTCATGCTGGGTGGAGGGGTACGGTAAAATATATTACCGAAAAAACAATAGCAACAATGATAAGTCACTTTGACTGCATCCCGGAAGATATTTCTGCGGCTATTGGTCCTTGTATCAGCAAAGAAGTATATGAAGTAGGTAAGGAAGTATATCATCATTTTAAACTGGCCGGATTCCCAATGGGGGAAATTGCTTTTTTGAATCAGGATACAGGAAAATATCATATTGATCTGGTAAAAGCTAATGAGTGGATTTTAATTAAGTCCGGCGTCAAAAAAAACAATATTGAAACTTCAGGTATTTGCACCTATACCTGTTCTGAGCATTTTTTTTCTGCCAGAAAAAGCGGCATCCGGTCCGGCCGTTTTCTATCAGGTATTATGTTAAATTATTAATAACCAACTAAACACATTCAATGGGTACCATTTATGTATTTCTGGCTACAGGGTTCGAGGAAATAGAAGCTGTAGCGACTATCGACACACTGCGCCGTGCAGATTTAAACGTAAAAACTATTTCTATTACAGGACAGCAGGATGTAACAGGCGTTCACAATATCACTGTAAAAGCAGATGCTTTATTTGAAGATACAGATTATTCTGATGCATGTATTCTGGTTCTTCCGGGAGGAGGTCCCGGCACTGCCAACCTGAATGCACATGAAGAATTGAAAAAATTACTTTCGGAATTCAATGCAAAAGAAAGACCATTGGCTGCCATTTGTGCAGCACCTACTGTTCTGGCCGGGCTGGGTATCCTGGATAATAAAAAAGCAACCTGTTATCCTGGATGTGAATCACAAATGGGAAAAGCAGTCCTCACAGGAGAAGCCACAGTGACAGATGGCCGGATTATCACAGGAAAAGGCCCGGGGTTTGCCATTGCTTTTGGTCTGGAAATTGTCAAATTCCTGAAAGGAGAAGTAGCCTGTAAAAAAGTTGCAGAAGCTCTTTTGATAAGACAGTAAGAGGACATCCTTTTAACGATTCGGCAGGAAAAAGAGATGAAAATCATTTTTTTCCTGCTTTTTTTGTAAAATATTTATGATAATCTTCTCTTCGTTCTTACCTTTGTGAGCTTTTCTTAATTAAGGAAGTTATTTTTTAATTAAGTATGTATTCATTAGTATAATTAACACATTTATTGCATCATTAAAATGCCGACATCATCTCTACGTGGAGTCGCTATGCCAGCCTCTCCCATCAGGAAATTAGTTCCTTTGTCCAACAAGGCCAAAGAAAGAGGAATCAAAGTATACCATTTAAATATCGGTCAACCTGATTTGCCTACTCCTGAAGTCGCGATGAATGCGGTTAAAAATATAGATCGTAAAATTTTAGAATACAGCCCGAGTGAAGGAATCAAGAGCTATCGCGAAAAGCTGATACCTTATTATGCAAAGTTTGATATCAATGTTTCTATAGATGACATTATTATAACTACAGGAGGATCTGAAGCCGTTTTATTTTCTTTTCTTTCCTGCCTGGATCCGGGAGATGAAATTATTGTGCCGGAACCGGCGTATGCCAATTATATGGCTTTTGCTATTTCTGCCGGTGCCGTAATAAAAACGATTCCCTCTTCTATTGAAGATGGATTTGCCCTGCCTTCTATTGAAAAATTCGAAGCACTTGTTACAAAACGGACCAAAGGAATTCTTATTTGTAACCCGAATAATCCGACAGGTACGTTATACAGTTGGAATGAAATGAACCAGATCCGTGACCTGGTCAAAAAATATAATCTATTCCTGTTCTCTGATGAAGTATACCGGGAATTCTGTTATGGTGATTCTCCTTATATTTCCGCTTTTCATCTGGAAGGAATCGAAGAGCATGCGATCCTGATTGACAGTGTTTCGAAAAGGTACAGTGAGTGTGGTATTCGTGTCGGTGCTTTGATCACAAAGAATAAAGAAGTTCGTACGGCTGTCATGAAGTTCTGTCAGGCACGCCTTAGTCCGCCCCTACTTGGTCAGCTAATTGCAGAAGCATCGTTGGATGCTCCGGCGGAATACATGGAATGTATTTACAATGAATATGTGGAAAGGCGGAATTTCCTGATCGAAGGAATTAATAAAATACCCGGCTGTTACTCTCCGCTTCCAATGGGCGCATTTTATACGCTGGCTAAATTACCGGTAGATGATGCGGATAAGTTCTGTTCCTGGTGTTTAAGTGACTTCGAATACAAAGGACAAACTGTTTTCATGGCTCCGGCTTCCGGTTTTTATACCTGCCCCGGCCTGGGAGTAAATCAGGTCCGGATTGCCTATGTGCTTAACCGGGAAGATCTGGCCGCCGCACTCGAAGTGTTGGAAAAAGCGCTGGAAGCATATCCGGGGAGAACCTTATAAAAAAGATAAAAGTAAAAAGTAAAAGGTAAAAATGGAAGGATACTCTTCTTTCTACCTTTTACTTTTTATTTTTTACCTTTATAAGGCTTTTCTATATAAGGCCTCTATTTCTTCTACGGTAACAGGACGGGGATTCCCTCCTGTACATACATCATTGAAAGCTGCCTGAGCCAGTTCCGGAATATCTCCTTCTTTTACTCCTATTTCCCGAAGTTTCTGAGGAATCCGGATGCTTAAGGAAAGTTGTTTCACGGCATTTACCGCTGCTTCAATGCCATCTTCCACACTCATTTTTTCGGCACCTTCAATTCCAAAGGCTTTTGCAATGTCTTTGTACTTAGAACCGGCATCCGATTGTGCATTAAATTCCATCACATAAGGCAATAACAACGCATTAGCCACTCCATGTGGCGTATCGTAAAAAGCACCTAACGGATGTGCCATAGAGTGTACAATTCCCAATCCTACATTTGAAAATCCCATTCCGGCAATATATTGAGCGAGAGCCATTCCTTCGCGAGCCTCTTTATCCTCAGGATAATCCACTGCATTTTTCAGATGTTTATGTACCAGCTCCATGGCTTTGACTTCAAACATATCCGACATTTCCCAGGCACCGGGAGTAAGAAAAGACTCGATCGCATGCGTAAGGGCATCCATTCCGGTAGCTGCTGTAAGTCCTTTGGGCATGGAATACATCAATTCCGGATCGATTATGGCTACTACCGGGATGTCATTTGGGTCTACGCAAACCATCTTCTTTCTGGATTTCTCATCGGTAATCACATAATTTATGGTTACTTCCGCAGCCGTTCCTGCCGTTGTGGGAATAGCAATCAAAGGAATCGATTTCTGTCTGGTCTCTGCCACTCCTTCCAGAGAAACGACATCATAAAATTCAGGATTAGCGACAATAATCCCAATCCCTTTTGCCGTATCTATCGCTGAACCACCTCCAAGAGCAAGGATAAAATCCGCTCCTGATTTCTTAAAAGCATCTACTCCTGCCTGTACATTCGTTACAGTCGGATTTGCTTTTAACTCACAAAAAATTTCATAAGGAATAGAAGCCTTTTCCAGCACTTCTTCAATCTCTTTGGCCACTCCGAAACGGATAAGATCTTTATCCGTCACAAAAAAGGCTTTTTTAAACCCTCTTCTTTTTACCTCCGTGGCAATCTCTGCACGCGATCCGGCACCATGGTAAGAAGTTTCATTTAATATTATACGATTAACCGCCATATAAAAAAAATAAGATAATTATAAATCGTTTCAACGCTTCCCCGTCCGTTTTTACTTCGGTAAATTAAAAGCGAGTTTCAACTCTTCCATTTGTTCGATAGTAGTTCCTTCCGGTTCAAAACCCATGGATTTTGCAGTAAGATAAATCTGGGCTGCTTTTGATAACGTATCTACCATATCAAAGGCCTCCATAATATTTTCACCGACTGCCGTAACACCATGTTTCTCCCACATTACCACATCATATTCTTCCAGTTCTTTCAGGGTAGCATCTGCTAATTCGAAAGAGCTCGGCATGGCATAAGGAATAATTCCCAGTCCCCGGGGACAGAATGCACGGGTCTCCGGAATCATGCTCCAAAGGAGATAAGTCAATTTGTCCTTTTCCAGAAAAGCCGGATGATGGGTCATCGCTATCAGATCAATCGGATGTGTATGTAGCGCTGCTTTATAGGAAGATCCTTTTCCGATCAGATAATTATGCATAGATAAATGAGAAGCCAGTTCGGAAGTAGGCTTCACCGGCTTGTCGGCAATAATCTCATAACTTGCACAATCATCAAGAATACGTATGACAGAGCCGTTCTCCATCGGCCACCTTGCCAAATCCCGCATCCGTTTATTTGTTCCTTTACAGAAGAAATAGGTTCCTTTCAGATAAGGCAATTCCCTTCCGATCGGAATTTTCTCACTGACAGGAAGCATAGTTCTTATTTCTTCATCTATACTGTCCGTAACATTCACAGTAATATTTCCACCGTTTCTTTCCGCCCAGCCCTTTTGCCAGAGATATCCGGCCACTTCACTTACATCTGCCACTTCCCGTGCCAATGCAGGGCGATTATCCAAAATTGAATGTGTCATTTTATAAAAGGTAAAAGGTAAAAGGTAAAAGATGAATAAAATCCATCTTTACCTTTTCACCTTAGTTAGTTATTTTGTTAGTTGAGGAAAGATGATAGAAAAGACAAGGATAATTAACCCTGTCATCAAGACAATAATTGTCTTTTGTCCTGCACCCTTCCATTCTTTCAGGACAATTCCCCATACATTACTGAAAAGTACATTCAGGGACATTAATATACTCCAGGAGAATGCCATCATTACACTGCCCGGTTCAAAGAAGCTTTGTCCAACACCCAAACCGAAAAACTGGGAATACCAGAGTAGTCCGGCAAGAGCACAAAACAAAAGGTTATTCACCCAGACGTCACCTGTTGTATTTTTATAGTCGGAAAATGTATTATTCTTATAGTTCCGGAACAGGCAATAAGAAGCATTCGTAATAAATCCTCCCATTGTTACAAGTAATATCACCGGATTCAACACCAGCAGATCTTTCGCCCCTGATTGAAGCAGGTTTTCTTTTATGGCTGCTCCCGATTCCAGTCCCAGATTAAAACAGGCGCTCATCACCCCCGCCAGCAAAGCAATAAGAAGACCTTTCTTCAAAGCAAAATCTTTTACTGCTTTCTTCTTTTCTTCTTCCGTCATATTTTTCGACTTCAGGGATCCGGCATATCCGATTACGGCAATACCGGCAATAGCAATACTTACACCGGTAAGCAGGACCAGCCCGTCTCCTTCAAACAGATGATCCCCTTTCAGTAAAGCCGGAATCAACGTACCGAAAGCAGAGCAGGTGCCCAGTGCCAGGGATTGACCCAGTGCAATACCCAGGAAACGCATGCTCAACCCAAAAGTTAATCCGCCGATTCCCCAGAGTATTCCATAGCAGATGCATTTCCATATATCATTCCCGGCAGACAATAACACCTGACCGAGTGAAGTTCCCTCAGGTACAGCAAACAGAGCACCTATGAAAGGAAAAACAAGCCACGCAAAAACACCCTGTGTCAGCCAGAAACTTTCCCAGGACCAGTTTTTTACTTTCTTAATAGGGACATAAGAACTGGATTGGCCGAAACTGCCAATAGCAATAATAATTAATCCGATAATTGTATTCATAGTATGGTAGAAATATATGTAACCGTAAATAAAACCGAATAAGAATAACTATTAAATTTCAATTCCCCAATAAAACACACTCTTAATTCGAACTCTTATCCGGTTTCATTTTTATCTTTATCCGGAGAAATCTTTATCCCCTTTTTGAAGTCACTTCTTTTTCATATTGTTGTACTTCTGTAATATAATCTTCCCCTACCGCAATATTATTCTTCAGGCAGAAGTAATCCCATATGGCATTCCAGGGTAATCCTTTCGCCTCTTCCAGTAAAGCCAGCCTTTCAAAATACTGTCCGTTATTTTCATATTGTCGCAATTGAGTTACCGGTTCCAGTAATCCCTGCAGGAATGCTTTCTGGGTAGCACGAATACCAATTACATAGGCACCGAGCCTATTAATAGAAGCATCGAAATAATCAAGGCCGATATGTACCCGGTCCAGTGCATCTGCCCGTACAATTTCTTTTGCAAGATCGGTTACATCGTCATTCAGGATGGTAACATGGTCAGAATCCCAACGAATCGGACGGCTTACATGCAACATAATTTCGGGAGTAAACAGCAACAATGAAGAAATCTTATCAGCAACACTTTCCGACAAATGGAAATGTCCGGTATCCAGTGTGACGATCTTTTGTTTTTTAGCTCCATAGCCCAGATAAAAATCATAAGAGCCCACTGTATAACTCTCCAGCGCAATGCCGAATAATTTTGCCTCGATACAGTCCTTCATATTTTTGTATTCCGTACGGAAAATGGTATCCAGTGATTGTTCCAGGATACGGCGGTATTCGTACCGGTTTACGGTAAGATCCTTCATTCCATCATGAATCCACAGGTTCATGATACAGGGGTCATTCTGATATTTACCCATTTCTTCGGAAATCAGGCGGCAACGTCTGGTATGCTCAATCCAGAAATCACGGATTTCCTTATCCGGATTTGCCAGGGTCAGGTCTCCGCTCTTCGGATGTCCGAACGAAGTAGAATTAAAATCCAGTTTCAGCCCTTTTTCTTTTGCCCACTGCATCCAGCTTGTAAAATGGGAAGGTTCTATTTCATCCCGGTCTACTATTTTATCACCGAAATCCCCGTAAATCGCATGCAGATTCAGACGATGATGGCCTCCTACAAGAGTCAGCACCTTCTCGATATCTTTACGGATCTCATCGATGTTACGGGCTTTCCCGGGATAATTCCCGGTAGCCTGAATGCCCCCGCCTCCTACATTATCCAGATTTTCAAACCCGGTTACATCATCTGCCTGCCAGCAGTGAATGGAAATAGAGATTTTCTGCAACTTTTCCAGTGCATTGTCTACATCTACTCCGACAGCAGCATATCTTTCCTTCGCTATTTCATAGGATTTCTGTACTAATTCATCTTTTCTCATGGTTGTGTTTATTTAAATGTTTATTCGGATAAATCAATGATTGATAAAAACTTATCATAAGCTGTTTTCCATTGTTCCTGATCTTGTGGATAAAATGTTTCCGGAGATACAGAATTACGGACAACGGTTCTTATTTCCGATAAAGAGGAAACAAAACCCAATCCTTTTGCCTGCATCATTACGTTTCCCAATGCCGTAGCTTCTGCCGGACCTGCCACCACCGGCATGCCAATTGCATTAGCGGTAGATTGGTTCAACAGGTTATTCCGGGAACCACCCCCAATGACATGTAATTTTTCAATCACAAAGGGAGCCATCTTCTGAAGGCAGGATAATACATACTTATATTTGAGGGCCAGACTGTCAAAAATACAACGGATAAATTCCGCATTCCGTTGCGGAACATGTTGATTCATTTTCCTGCAATATACAGCAATCGCCTTTGTCATGCTGTCCGGATTGGCGAATGAAGGATCATCCGGGTCAATAAGAAACTGAAAAGCGGGTACGGATTCCGATAATTCCACAATTTCCTCATACGTATATTCCACTCCCTTACCTTCCCATTCTTTCCGGCATTGCTCCAGAAGCCACATGCCCGTAATATTTTTAAGGAAACGGGTTGTTCCTTCCACACCCCCTTCATTGGTGAAGTTGAGGTTAAAACTCGCCTCATTTATAACCGGATCTTTTATTTCTATTCCCATCAAAGACCAGGTACCGGAACTTAAGTAAGCCACCCTTTCATTTTCAGCAGGCATCGCAACAATGGCAGACCCGGTGTCGTGCCCGGCTACGGCCACTACTTTGACAGGGTTCAGGTTACATTCTTTCCGGAGTATTTCTGTTACCTCTCCGAGTACTTCTCCCGGCATTACTATCGGAGGCAGAATACTTGCAGGAGCGCCAACGGGTTCTAATAGCTTTGTTTCGAATTGTTTTGTATAAGGGTTCAGGATTTGTGAAGTAGAAGCAATCGTATATTCACATATCTTTTTTCCGGTAAGTAAATAAGACAACGCATCGGGTATAAACAATATATTTTCCGCATATTCCAATGCCGAGCAAGCCTCTTTCTTTGCCGCATACAACTGGAAAAGACTGTTGAAATTCATGATCTGGATTCCCGTTGCCTCATATACTTCTTTCCTGGGTATTTTCTTAAAATAGGCTTCCGGCACTCCATTGGTATACGGATCCCGGTATGCACGTGGCAGCCCCAGGAAACTCCCATCCGGAGCGACATATACGAAATCAACCCCCCATGTATCAATCCCGATCGAATCCGGTTGTGTTCCTCTGTCTGCTGCTATTCGTAATCCTCTCTTAAGTTCTTCAAATAAATAATAAATGTTCCAGTAAAATTTATCTCCTACTTTTGTAAGGGTATTCGGAAACCGGGTCAGTTCTTCCATTTCTATTTTTCCATCCCGGAAAGTCGCAAGAATAGAACGTCCGCTGGTTGCCCCCAGATCGAACGCAAAAAAATAATGTGTGTCAGTCATGATATCTTTCTTAATAATGAAGCAAAATTAAAGGTTATTGCTAAGGAGGACACTAATGATTTTGACCGATCTACTTAAGAATTTGACACAAATGGCTTATTCAAAAAAAGGGTTAAAAACCTTCTTATTAAATTTTTATGATTAAATTTGCTTTTTGAGGTTTATGAATTTGATTTGACATCACTATGAAAGGTATCCGTTCCGAGGAAGCGATCCATTACCGCTATCTGATTGCCAATGAGCAGGACTTATTATGGGGGCTGACTATAAATACCATCGGCCGCCAGACCATTCGTCAACATGAAAGTTATCCCCCCAACCAACATCCGACCCGGTATCTTTTTTCTGTAGAGAAGGGGAGAATACTGAGTGAATACCAGTTATTATATATTACCCAGGGCTCCGGCACGTTTCAGTCTTCTTCCTGCAGACAAATGCAGGTAAAAGCCGGAAGTATGTTTCTTTTATTTCCGGACGAATGGCATTCTTACAAACCGGATGCTTCTACCGGCTGGGAAGAATTCTGGATCGGATTTAAAGGGGAGAATATTGATTATCAGGTTAAGAACGGATTTTTCAACAGGCAAAAGCCTGTCTTCTTTGTAGGAATATTGGAGGAGATCGTACAATTGTACGAACAGGGGATTTCTGTAGCAAAAGAGCAGAAAACCGGATTCCAACAGATGTTGGCCGGTATTGTTACTCATCTGCTTGGACTGGCCTATTCATTAAATAAGTACCAGAGCTTTGAAAATCTGAATGTAACCGACCAGATAAATAAAGCAAAAATATTGTTTGCGGATAATTTTCAGCAAGATATTAACCTGGAAGAAGTAGCTAAAGAGATTAATATGAGTTATTCGTGGTTTCGCAGGCTTTTTAAAAAATATACCGGATTCTCTCCTGCCCAATATATCCATGAGTTACGGCTTCAACACAGCAAAGTATTGTTGACCAATACTAACCTGACAATTAAAGAGATTGCCTTTAAAAGCGGTTTTGAATACCTGGAATACTTTTGTACTGCCTTTAAAAATAAAACAAAAATGACTCCGGTACAATACCGGGAATTTACACAAGGGAAAAATATATAATTTTTTCTATCTCACCAAAGGGATATTTATAAAAACAGAAAAGACGCGGAAACCATAATTTGGAGATAATTCTTATTTTCTCCGGTTGAAGTTTCCGCATCTTGCTGCTTTTTAACAAATAATTCTTATCTACCGGAATCCTTCCTTTTTATTCTTAAGAAAAACAGATAGTATAAAGGAATTAACAATAAGAAATAGATTCCATTTTCCAACGGTACGGTATTTTCTCCGATAGCCAGACCGGAATCCCAGTCATTATTCTCATTGAAATCCACAGCGGCCTGAAGCTGTTCATCTGTCATCTTTTCAAAATAATTTGCATCCTCATCTTTCGGACTATTATCAGAGAAAATACGATCCCTGTGTTTATCGGAAACTCTGGTTTCATAAATCTCTTTTTTTTCTTTTTCTTTAAAAAAATCATCCATAGGATAACCGAATATACAGATTGGTATCAGATACAATAGGATAAGACAGGCAAAAAATATGTTTTTACTGGTTCGTTTCATTCCTGTATATTATTTAGTGAATAAATATTTTCTTAACTACTGAATTATACTTCGTTTTTACTTCAATCAGGTAAATGCCTTTTTCTCCTATTTCCTCCGACACAAATGCATCCGTATTCAGGTGAGTCGCTGATGAGAATAACTGTCCCTGCAGATTATATATCGTAACAGAACTGATAGGATCGGATAATGAAGAATTTACCCGGACTACTTTGCCTGTGGAATAAATCTGTATCGAATTTCCATCCGACCAGGAATCCAATCCCATCCCGTTTTTAGGAGTAAGCAGAAGGAAAAAACGATTCTGCTGGCTGCCTTCATTGTTGAGGAAAGTAAATACCGGATCATTTTCAGAAAGCGGATAAGTTAAATTGGTTTCCGCATCATATAAGGAAATGGTGGAAGAGAAATCCTGCAACCCATGGAACGCCAGTGTCAGATTATCACCCATTATCTGTGTCCGGATGCCTAACGGAATAGAACGGCAGGAACTGTTTATTTCTACTATTTCCTTATTATAATCCTGTGCAAAATAGATTTCAGGGATATTTCCACTCGGTGAGAATAATTTAGGAACTCCTTTTCCGGGTTCTTCTTTTTCCGGATAATTCACGATTACGGCCGCAGAGGAATACCGGGAGTTAGAAGCAACTATCTTCAATGTTTCCGGCTTATCAGCCCGCTGATTCCTTAATACTGTTTGTTTATTTCTTGCGATAACAGACATGCTTTCACTATCAAAAGAAACCGGAGCCGACTGGTTAAGGGGAACAAAGAAGGACTGCATAGGAGAAATCAACACATCCGTGCCCTGTGTATCATCTTCAATTGCCGTAACATTGGTATTGGCAATCATAGTTCCGGTTCCATCTACCGCAACGGCATAATATTGGGCACTGGCTCCGTTCCATATCCGGAAATAATTCCCTAATACACCGGTAGTTCCACCATTACCCAGGAACAATTCGCCGAAATCCAGATGTGACATAAAAGGATTTCCCAGCAACATTTCACTACCCGGTGAATAATCGGTAGTAGCGACATCGAAAGTAACCGGATAATTGCCACTTCCATCTTCTACAATGAAACGATTTCCTGACGGAACAGTTACAGGAGTAGTTCCTGTCACGGCATTACTAATACTTACAGAAGTTCTTGCCACCTGATCCGTATCCGCATTTCCTGTCTCCGGAAAATCTTCATTCGGATCACCTAATTCATAGTAAGAAAATGTACTGGTACCGCTACCGTCGGCACTTCCCGAGTAAGTATGACGGGGATTTATCACGGACAGGTAATCCGGGTTGTTATAATATGGCCATCTTACAAGTCCATTGACCGCATTCAGGTTATCCTGATTTCCGGTATACGGCCATGCTTCGTACCCTGCACGTCCGCTCAACACCTGATAAGCAAAACCGAAACCGGTATTAAAAGGTACGTCATAGGAATTGATGGAGTTTGTCCATTTATTAATTAAAAATACATCCGGATTGATCGTTTCGATAAAAATAGGGTCCGCATATTTCATATACGCATTTGGTTTCCCTCCGAAAGAGAAATCTCCTGCATACATTTCTTTTAATGGAGCACTCATCGAATAATACCGGTCCCGGCTCATATAGAATTGGTAGTAATTGCTTCCGCCATCCGTATTTAATAAGTT
This sequence comes from Candidatus Azobacteroides sp., assembly GCA_021201815.1. Lineage (GTDB taxonomy): Bacteria > Bacteroidota > Bacteroidia > Bacteroidales > WRGA01 > WRGA01. The sequence goes on from JAJQEC010000082.1 coordinate 18,307, forward strand.
AGCCGTATTAGTAAAGTTTTCGCTGCTGGAATAGGTACCCAGATTTATTTCCACATACGCATATAAATATTCCAGGTGCTGAAGCTGCGCCACTTCTCCGCCGTACAGGAATGTAATGCTGTTGCAGACCGGCTGAGGATCAAATCCTTCATCTGTGGGCAGGTTATCTCCTGCTCCATAGTCCCCTGCAGCTCTTAGTACCGGATAGGTAGAAGCATCTGCCGGAATCAATACATTCGTACAACCCATCGGCACACCGGCCTCTCCGTAACGGTTTCCGACCTCATCGGTAATATACCAGTTCGCATCATTATTCCAGTTCGTATTATCCGTAGGAGTTGTTGTATTCCGGGAAGATACCCAGACCGCATCTTCCGCAATCAGACGAATCCGGAAATACTGTACATTTCCACAATCAGAATTTTCATCCCTTAACGTAACTGCCATATTAAGTGTATTTCTTCCGTTCCTGAAATTTGTTAGGCTTGGCTTGATGGAAGAAATATTTATCCGGAGAGAATCGTTTGTTGCTCCCTGCGTGATAATGCCACTTCCCAATACCGTTCCATTTGCCACACTATCCTGATAGATGACATAATTAATTTCAGGAGCAGTTCCACTATTATAAGCAGCCGGAATAGCAACGGTATTTGTTGTATAACATACCCGGTAAGTAAAAAGATCGGAGGTTGATTGCTGGTCACCCAATGCAATCGTAATAGCAGGTTCTACTTCCACTTCAAACTCTAAATCCGAATTACATCCTGCTACCGATACCGCATAGCGGGTAGTAGAGAAGGGAGAAACCGTTACATTGGTTCCTGTCACCTGATTTCCGGAGGAATCGATCAACGGGATATACACTTTTGCAGGATCCGTACCTGCAACGGTCCACCATTGCAATCTGTTTACATCCGGAATATTCGAAGCAGAAATATCGATAGATAATTCGACGGTCTGTCCCGGGCAGATAGGGTCCCCTTCCGTAGCCCCGGTCACTGTAATTTCCGGAGGCTGTGCCGGTGAAAAAGTGTATGTAGAAAAGATCGCACACTGGTCATCCGGATTTCCACCCTCATCCACAATCACCAGACGATAGGTTCCGACATCCGTTCCGGGAACAGTTAGGTGGATATTTTCTGTCGTTACTCCATCCGGGTCATAGATTGCCTGTCCCGAAGTAACCGGTGTACCGGGCGTAGAAGCATTAATAGTAGACGGGTCCACGCTGGAATCAAAGAAAGTCCAGTAATAATCAAAAGTAGTCGGTCCGGTAAGTCCGTATAAACGGCTCATTGCGTCCACATCCCATTCAGCCAGAATATCATACGTATCCGAAGCAGACAAACAATTATCAATATCTGTCGCACTGAAATCAAAAGCCCCATTGGAACGTTCGATCTCAATGTCATCCATCATAAAATCATTTCCATACCCTCCATCATTCACACTCAGGTAAAAGATGGTGATCTGATCGACATTTGCCGGAACAGAAAAAACAGGAGTTACATATTGTTCCCATATTCCCGTCATAGGAATCTCTCCGGTATAGTAATTAAGCAAAGGAGTTCCACTCGCAGGAATATTGTAGTCTGTGGTAGCATCCCCATCCAACAGATCGGTTTCCCATACCTGAATATTGATATTCGGCTTAATCCTGTATTGGAAAAAATATTGGTTATTATCTCTCAGTCCGTCACCAAGATTTACCAGCCACATAGAAGACTGGAAATTCATGGTAGGACATACATCGAATGTATTCTGATAAAAAATTCCTCCTAACGCATCTGCATTTACAATATACATAAAACCGGTACCATCACCCGAAGTATGGTCGTACTTCCTTGCCGGTGCATAAGCACCTCCCGGCGGAACAAACCAGTCCATCGGCCTGGAATTATTCGGCGGAGCAATAATCCCCACAATATCCTGCGCTAGCGAATATTCTCCGTCACCTGGCAGATAACCGGAAGAAAAGGTATAGTTTGTCTGATTGGCAGGAAGCGGATCCGTTCTCCACTGCGTTCCGGCAGCAGCAGAACCATAATCTTCCGAAGCAACAATCACCGGATTAGATAAATCCGGAGTAGTCATATCGGGAGCAATCTGAACTCTTACAAGGCGCGCATTATTAGCAAAGGTAAGCGAATCCACATACCCTCCCCGGTATCCGTTTACCAAAGGAACATATTCACTTTCTATCACATAATAGAATAATGTATAACAAAGGATGCCAGCACTATTAAAAGTAAAATATTTCTGAGTCTCCGGATTTAATTCATCCACATGCGTTGTATTTATCCATGGTTTAAATCCCGGCTGATAGACATTATTCAGCCACAGATTAGGGTTATTGACACTATACGCATACGGATTTATTCCATATTCCTCATCCATATACCAGGTATAATCGACTCCCGGGTCCAAGTAACCGGCAACAATCAAAGAATCTTCGAGATTCATGGTAATCACCTGATACCGGTCTACTGCAATATCAATTAAATGGTCGACTACAGGAGGAACAATAGTTGAACTGGCTTTATATCCGTAAATATCGATCGCAGGAACAATAAACTCGTCCCATACTCCTTGTCCGTTGGAATTGGCAGGTACATATCCGAAATAGAACGTAGGCCGGAGGATCTGTGCATCCGGAATTGCATTCCAGGTAGCAGCAGAAAGTCCCATCAGAGTAGGATAATCATCTCCGGCGGGATCCGGAAAGGCATTTATTGTTAAACTATAAACCGTATATCCCGGATTATCATCCGTAGCCGTCTGATCAAATTCAAAGACCAACGTATTGGGATAATCTATAGGAGTACTTTGATAGTTCCCGTTATTAACTGATCCGGTTCCGGTCTGCCAGTCCTGCATATATAAGAAAGGCGTGTCATAGGTTTCGTTTGCATACGTTTCTGTAGTAGCCAGATACACAGTAAACTCCAGACCGAAATCAAGCTGGGTCGGCGAACTTGAACTTCCGGCAGGACTCGTATTTGTAGGTCCGACTACGATATTACCATCCTGAACGATCCACATTTCATTACTTCCCTGGCTTTTTATATAAATAAAAGGTATAAGTAATAAATGGAATAAAAGCGTACTTTTTTTCATTGCTGTCTTTTTACAGTTTTTAGATAATCTATTAACACATACATAAAAAGAAAGTTTTTATGGATAAATTTATTTTCAGGTTTCAGACTTACTTTTTTTAAATAAGATTTAAGAAAGAACAAATAGAAAGCATAGAAATTACATAAGAAGATTCTATTTAAATAAATTTATTTTTCGGCTTTAACACCAGTAACTTAAGGGAAAACAGAAGTCAGGATATATTCGATGATATGTAAAAAGAAGATCGGAAAGAAGGGGTGTATGAGAAAAAGAAGAACAAGTCTTTTAACTTAAAATACGTAAAATGAATGAGAGAAGAAGATGATATTTTTATTTAAAATTAAGCAGAATAATAAAAAAGACCTTAGATAATACCTTCTTAAAACCAGATTATTATTTTGTATCGTATGCTACCGGGTGACTTATTTTCAGTCTCTGACTTTTCGTAAAATTTCCTCTTCTTTCCGGCTATAAAAACTCCGGCTTTTTTCATTAATTGAAAATTTATGCAGTTAAAACTTGCATTTTGCTATATTATTTTGTATATTTGCATTTATAAATAGGAAATACCACATGGAATCATTATTTTTTAAATACATATTTTCTCCTCTTCTTCTGATTTTCTCAGAAGGAAAAAATCTATTTTTCCATATTCCTTATCAATTAAACGTTTGTTTATTTAGTAAAAATATTAAAGAGAGAAAACAGTTGAGTATGCATCATTCGTTACCTTTCTCTTTTCTTTCTGCAGGGCCTGGCTCTACGGAGAAAGAATGCAGCTATCCTTGTGAGACTGTTTTCCGTAAGCGATTAAATTGTTCTTCTTTGCCACTCCCTGAAACTACCACGCACTGATTTTCGGCTTTTTCCGGAAAAATATTCGTAAAACAGCAATTAAAAATGCCTTTTTTATTAAAAAAAAGGCAAACTAATATAGGAAAGTTTGTCAATTAATACGGGAAAAAGGCCGTTTTTTCGACTAAAAATGCCCAACTATCCCGTATTAGTTGGACATTTATGTCATATTAGTCGGCCAACTATCCCGTATTAGTTGGATAACTAACACGGGATAGTTGATTCATCTATAAAAGGATATAATTTTTGCTATAAAACCGAGGAAAAAATAAAAATCTACACGTTCACACTAAATTAATATTTATTTAAGCATAGTATATATTAAAATAAAATTTCAAATCAGGAAATAAAAGGTATTCGAGAAAGTACATTTATGAATCATTAAAACGTGAAAAATGTGTTGGTATCAGGGGTAATTTTAGCTGTTGAAAATGTGTGCTAACCGTGGGTTAACCCTTCCCCCTTTTAGTGAAGCTAAAAGGTACTTTCCTTCGGGGACTACTCTCCATACACAACTTTTTATTCAAAACCCGGTATCACACTTGCGGACAGCAAAGCCGTGCTTACTTACCGCAGGGATGAAAGAAGCCGGTTGCTTTTCCTCCTTCTTCCATTACATACAACCATAAAGAAGAAATTGCCTCCCTTGGGTCTTTGCGGTTGGAATAAGGAAAAGGCAGCTTTATGGGTTCATTCTTATACCCGGATTTTCATTTTTTGTGGCTATCTGCCAGCCGGAGGCCTGCTTTTAGCCGGAGCGTAGCAGGACGCTATACTCAACAGAGGATTTGGTGATAAGCAGATAGGCTACCTAAAAAGAAAATTATAAAATCTCCGGATAAATTCCGGGTTATTTCTCCATGAGTTAACCCTACCCCCTTTCGTCCCGAAAGGGTACTTCCCTTCATGGAAGGGAAGAGTTGGGGTACTTTATCTTTTGTACGGATGCCGGCCATAAAAAAAGAAAATCCGGAAAAGGTACCTATATTCCTTTCTCCGGATCTTTTTTATAATCTATATTTCTTCTTAAACTCTTCTCATTCCTTTTATTTGCAACTTCTTTTTCTGATTGCCGGATTTCTCTCCGCACTTCATCTGACAGCCGCAGCAGGCGGAAGTTTCTTTATCCGAAGAGTTACGAAAAAAATGAACGGTGTTGCGTATGATAAGGCACAATGTCCCTATTCCTATTAACCATACCATAATATCCTGCCACATATTTAATTCCTTTCTTTATAAAAACACACTAATAAATTTACATTTACCTTTTTATTTTCCTATACGAACAGGCTTCCTACCTGATATACTACAAAAGTTACCACCCAGGCAAGGAGAGTCGTATATAAAATAGTAAATGCTCCCCACTTCCAGCTACCGGATTCATTCTTAATAGCTACCACAGCAGCTATACATGGAAAATAAAACAAGATAAACAGCATCATACAGAACGCTATCAACGGGGTAAAAACAGGATTCCCATACTCATCGCGATTCTGTTTCATCTTTTCCGCCAGAGTCATATTCTCATCTTCCGGTTCACTGCTTCCCGTATATAACACACTGAGGGTACTGACAACAATTTCCTTTGCTCCTATACCTGATACAATTCCTATGCCAATTTTCCAGTTAAATCCCAATGGCTTAATTGCCGGTTCTATAAATTTACCGATCTGTCCGATGTATGATTTTTCCTGATGCTCGGTATGTCTTTTATTATCAATAACTGCGAGTTCTTCCTCCATTTCTCCGGTAAGAGAAAGAATCTCGTTTTCCGAAGAAGCATTTTTTATTTTCTGCTCATAGGTTGTTTCCACAATACTTTCCATGTGGTCATAATCCTGTGAATAGGATACTTCTCTTGGGAAATAACCTAAGAACCAGACCACGATAGAAGCGATAAGAATGATATTTCCCATTTTTTTAAGGTACTGTTTTCCTTTATCCCACATGTGCCGGAACGTACTTTTCAATGTCGGAAGACGATAGGGAGGCAATTCCATTACAAAAGGCATATCCTCTTCAGGGAATAAATATTTTTTAAAGATACGGGCTAACACAACAGACATTAAGATACCTATAATATATATAGATAATAAAACAAGGCTGGCATGGTTCGGGAAAAAAGCACTCACCAGCAAAAGATATACCGGTAACCGTGCGCTACAGGACATAAGGGGATTGATAAGCATCGTAATCATACGGCTGTTCCGGCTTTCAATCGTCCGGGTTGCCATAATAGCGGGGACATTGCATCCGAAGCCCATTACCAGAGGAATAAAAGACTTGCCGTGCAACCCCATCTTATGCATGATCTTATCCATAATGAAAGCAGCGCGTGCCATATACCCGGAATCTTCCATAAAAGAAATAAAGAAATAAAGGATCAGGATATTGGGCAGAAAAACAATCACCCCTCCTACTCCTGCAATAATGCCATCGACCAGGAGGTCTTTCAATGAGCCATCAGGCATAATACCGGCAACCCATTCTCCCAGGTTTTCCACCAGGAGTTCAATCCATTCCTGCGGATACGCTCCGAGAGTAAAAGTAGTCTGAAACATCAGCCACATGAAAAATATAAAAATGGGGTATCCGAATAATTTATGCGTAACAAAAGCATCTATAATATTAGTGGTTGAGTGTTTTTCTATGTTATCAGGCGTATAGGTTTCTTTAAGCGCACCGGCAATAAACCCATATTTGGCATCAATAATAGCTGTTTCCGCATCTTCTTTTAAAAGGTCCTTTACTTTTGCAGAAGCTTTATTGCGGGTATCAAGTATTTCCTGTTTGTTCGGGAAATGAGAAATTAATGATTCTACTTTCCGGTCATTTTCCAGCAACTTTATAGCATAAAAACGAGCCGAAGGGAAAGCAGGAAAATCCTTATTGACAGCAATCAGTTGTTCCAATTGTTGAATAGCCGGTTCTATCACAGGTCCATGATTGATGGAGATAGAACGGGAAGTGCTTTTTTCTACAGGGTTCCGGTCATGTTCGTATTTTTCTATAATGGCATCAAAAAGGTTATAAATACCCTGGCCTTTCCTTGCCACCGTAGGAACAACAGGCATATTCAACAAACCGGATAAGTGGTCCACATCCAGTTTTGCTCCGCTTTTCTCCAGTTCATCATACATATTCAGTGCCATTACGACATCCGCATGCATATCAATCAACTGGGTGGTGAGATATAGATTCCGCTCCAGGTTGGAAGCAGCTACTACATTCAAAACGACATCCGGCTTTTGAGCTGCCAGATGTTTCCGGACATATAACTCTTCAGGCGTATAGGCAGATAATGAATAGGTACCCGGTAAATCTACCAGGCGGAAAGTATATTCTCTGTATCGGAAAAAACCTTCTTTGGCATCTACGGTTACTCCGCTGTAATTCCCTACATGTTCATGAGAGCCTGAGGCAACATTAAATAAGGTCGTTTTTCCGGAATTCGGATTTCCCACTAAAGCCACGTGAATCGTTTTTCCGTTCTTACCGGTGGGCTTAGCCGTTTCTTCATCTTCAATCACTCCGAAAAATTCATTCTCATATCTTTCTTCCGGAAGATTTTCATCGATCAGGTTTATTTCAATCAGATTTGCTTCACTACGTCGCAATGAAACATAATAATCCATTATTTTATAATCAATAGGATCTTTTAAAGGGGCATTCAGGATAGATTCGACTTTCATCCCTTTTATAAAACCCATTTCAATGATTCTCTTACGAAAACCTCCTTTGCCTCCGACTTTTAAAATAACCGCTTTTTGACCGGTTCTTAATTCTGAAAGATACACTGTTAAATTCCTGTAATTAGGTACGACATCATTTGGAGTTACAAAGATGCGAATATTTCTTGTAAAGAGGAAATTAAAAAGGAACTTTATTTATAATCATTTTAAATAAACCTTTTCATAGGATAATAATTATCAAACAATTAACAATTCAAAAGAATAAATTTTAACTTTGTCTTTATTTTGTAAACACAAGATGAGGAGATCGTATTTTTTTAAACCTTTTTGCAGAAAGGTTGTTTTAGACTACATATGCTCCAAATGCTGTGTAGAAAAATTGGGTGTTTATTTAATTGTTTAATTAATAAATTTATTTGACTATGAAACAGTTTGTTTTCTTGTTCTCAGTATGGGTAAGCTCATTATTGACCTTATATGCACAAAACCAATTACCGGTTAACGGTAAGTTTCAGCTGCTTCTGTTACCCTATTCTACATCAGCTTTGGAACCGTATATAGGCAAAGAAACAATGGAAACCCATTGGGGAAAGCATGTACAAACGTATGTGGACAACGTGAATTCAATGGTTGAAAATTCCGATTTGAAGGGGCTTTCGCTGGAAGAAATAGTGAAAAAATCGGACGGCAAGCTTTACAACAATGCGGCTCAGGTATGGAACCATAACTTATTTTTTTCCCTGATGTCCCCAACCCCGCAAAAGGCTCCGACAGGAGAACTTGCTGCAGCCATTAACCGGTCTTTCGGATCCTTGGATGCTTTTAAGGAAGCTTTTAATAAAACTGCGGCTGACGTGTTCGGTTCCGGATGGACATGGCTGATCCAAAAGAAGGATGGAACACTGGAAGTTAAACAGACTCCGAATGGCAACTGTCCGATTAACGAAGGACATCCTTTACTAAATCTGGATGTGTGGGAACATGCTTACTATCTGGATTATAAAAATAAACGTGCCGATTACATTCAGGCTTTCTGGGATGTGCTGGACTGGAAAGCGGTAGAAGGAAGATATAATAAATAGAGTCAAGAATCAAGAGCCAAGAGCCAAGAATGGAGATGTAAGATTTAAGATTTAAAATCAAGAGCTAAAAGTTAAGGGCCAAGAATTGAGGATTGAGGACTTTGAAATTTTACCTATTGGTGATTAGCTTTTCGGGAATTTATGCCGGTATTTTTAAAGTAAGTTTCATTAGCAGTATTAAGAAACCATTTGCAGGTAACTAATTCGTTGAAAATTAAACAATATAGCTTGCAAATAATAAGCCTGTTGAGTTTACCTCAACAGGCTTATTCCTTTATCAGAATCAATAACAAAGATAAATATTTCAAGTCTTAATTCTTAATTCTTGGCTCTTGATTCTTGATTCTACTTATTATACCAATCTTCTGATCAGTTCGTCTCTTTCTCCGTAGAGCATATCGATTAAAGGAAGTTCAATCATGGTATAAGCTCCCGGTTGCTGTTTCATACTTGCTCTTGCTACGGAAACAAGGATCTGGGCTGTTACGGCAGGATTATTAATCCGCATGTTGAATTCGAAAAGCTGGTTCTGTGTCTTTCCGGCTACTCCTTTGCGGGTCAGGTTAACCCCATGGCCCATATCCAACAGATCATTTACATTGTCTACTAATACCACATGGGTTTCATCATGAACAAAATAAGGATCGTTTTTAATAGCTGCTGCTACTTCCTCGAACTGGTATCCTTCCGCCAGTTCAATATATACCATGCGACGGTGAATGCTTGTTCCGAGAGGAATGGTCATGGATAAGGCCGCTTTTACACCAGGTACTGCTTTTACGGCTACAGTGTGTCCCATACTCATTCCGGGACCGAAATTCGTATAGGTGATTCCTTTCGGTGCTGCTGCTTCCAGCAATGCTCTTACGACAGAATCACTTCCCGGATCCCAACCGGCAGAAATAACGGCTTTCGAATTGTATTGTTTCGCTACTGCATCCAGCTCACTTCTCAGATAACAAATATCCCCATGGATATCGAAACTGTCTACCGTATTAATTCCTAATGCTAATATTTCTTTTGCGGCTTTCTCAACGCTTCTGGTGGGAGTACATAAGATAGCAACTTCTACACCTTCCAGCTTTTTTATGGAATCTACGACAGGATAGTCTGCCAGTTCTGCAGGAATATCCTGCGGATTGCGACGAACGATTCCTGCAACTTCAAAATCCGGGGAAGCTATCAATGCCTCCAATACATATTTGCCAATGTTTCCATATCCGACAATGGCCGCTTTAATTTTTTTCATAATTCCATGTATTTTTATGTATTAATGCGACAAAAATAATAAAAAAGTGTTCAAAATGACAAAGAAATCCTTTTTTTACCTGTTAAAAGGTGAAAAAAACAGAAAAAAATAAACAAAAAAACATTTTGCTATGGTTGTTCGTTTACTAGTAAGGGAATAGCCAAGAAGGAAAAGTCAGAAGATAAGAAAGGATAAATGACATTTCTAAAGGAGTTTCAATTTTTAACTTTTATATTTGCAGAATGTTAGAAAACATTCCCTTGCAAACTGACAAAATGAACTTAAAATAACGTGGTGCCTGCCATTCTTACCAGAATGTAAGTTGGCAAAAATTTTGTATAAGAAATAATTATAAGGAAAAATATTAAAAAACAGAAAGATATGAATACTGAAGATAAAGATCAGGAAAACAAATACCTGGAGAACAACTCCTCTTGTGAAAATGAGAACTTATTTGAAGAAATAGAAGAAGGTTTCGAAAATGAAGCGAGTGGGAATACTGACAATTTAGCAGACCAACTGGAGACAGAAAAGAAAAAAAGCCAGGAATTTAAGGATTCTTATCTCCGTCTAATGGCAGAATTTGATAATTACCGGAAAAGAACCTTACGGGAAAAATCAGAAATGCTTAAATCGGCAGGAGAGAATATTATTACGGCTTTGTTTCCTATCGTGGATGATTTTGAAAGAGCCTTGGAAGTAATGCAGACCTCGGACGATATAGACGCCAACCGGAAAGGAACAGAGCTGATATATGAAAAATTCCTCTCCTTCCTTTCGTCACAAGGGGTAAAAGCCATTGATGCTTCTCCCGGAAGTGAGTTCAATACGGAATTTGATGAAGCTGTCACTACTATTCCTGCCTCTACGGAAGACCTGAAAGGAAAAGTGGTAGATTGTGTGCAGAAAGGATATACGCTTAATGATAAAGTCATCCGTTTTGCAAAGGTAGTAGTAGGAGAATAAAAAAGTAAAAAAGTTTTTTAAGTTCATATAAAATTAATGTCAACAAAAAGAGATTATTACGAGGTCCTGGGCGTAAATAAAAATGCTTCGGAGGATGAGATAAAAAAAGCCTACCGGAAAAAAGCAATTGAATTTCACCCGGATAAGAATCCTGGCGATAAGGTAGCCGAGGAAAAATTTAAAGAAGCTGCGGAAGCGTATGAAGTACTGAGCAACAGGGAAAAACGCCAGCGTTATGACCAGTTCGGTCATGCGGGTGTCGGAGGTGCCGGTGGCTTCAGTGGAGAAGGTATGTCTATGGAAGATATATTTTCCAGCTTCGGAGATATTTTCGGCGGACATTTCGGTGGCTTCGGCGGTTTCGGTGGCTTCGGTAATAGCGGCGGCCGGAGGGTGAAAAGGGGCTCGGACCTGAGGGTGAAAGTAAAACTCACCCTGAAAGAAATTGCTTCAGGAGCTGAAAAAAAGATAAAAGTAAAAAAATACGTTAGTTGTAAAACCTGTAACGGAAGCGGTGCAGAAGACAGCAACTATAGTACATGCCCCCAATGTAACGGGACAGGGAGCATCACCCGGGTACAGAATACGATTTTAGGACAGATGAGAACTTCTTCCGTGTGTCCGGGATGTAGTGGAGAAGGTAAAATCATCAATAAGAAATGTAAGGAATGTAACGGTGAAGGCGTCACACTGGCAGAAGAAATTATTACTCTTCCTATTCCGGCGGGAGTAGAAGAAGGAATGCAGCTCTCTATGGGTGGCAAAGGAAATGCAGCCCGCAGAGGAGGTGTAAATGGGGATCTGCTAATAGTGATAGAAGAAGAACCACATCCTGAATTAATCAGAGATGACAATGATCTGATCTATAACCTGCTTCTTCCTTTTCCGACTGCAGTTCTCGGAGGTACGGTAGAAGTTCCGACTATTGAGGGACATGCCAAAGTAAAAATCGACTCCGGAACCCAACCGGGAAAAGTACTCCGGTTAAGAGGAAAAGGACTTCCTCGGGTAAATGCATACGGAACAGGAGATTTACTTGTCAATGTGAGTATTTATGTGCCGGAGAATTTAAGTAAAGATGAGAAAAAACAAATGGAAGTATTCAATAAATCTGAAAACTTCCAACCAAACAATTCTGTAAAAAATAAAATATTCGGTCATTTCAAAAAAATATTTGATTAGATCTTTTTAAATATAATACTGTGAAATACCCTGCCTATATTCTGTCTGTCGTAGTGGCATGCATGATTTTCTTCTTATGTATTCTCCAGATACCGGATGGCACACCGCCTTCTTTACAAATTCCGAATCTGGATAAGGTAGTACATATTCTTATGTTTTTTGGAATGGCAGGAATTATATTTGTCGAACATTTTAAAAAGATCAATAAATATAACTGGAAACAAATGGTCTCTTTTTTCTTCAGAAAGGAAAAGAGGCCCTTTATTGCTATCTCTCCTTTCTATATAGGCTTCACGTTTTTATTAACAGGTCTTTATGGAGGTGCCATTGAACTGATTCAGGAAAATTTCACTGAGTTCAGGACCGGTGATCTGGATGACTTCCTGGCTGACCTGCTGGGTATAACACTTGCGGTTTTACTTTTATTGCACATTACCTATCATAAAAAGAAATCACTTAATATAAAGACTGATAAATAATTCTTCAGTAAATCTATTCTTCAAAAAGTTTTCCTTTCCGTAATTTTATTTACAAAAGCACTTTTCCCAGCAAGTTATTTTTTATATTTGCACATATTTTCACAATTTATAAAAATATCTTTCTATGAGAAAATTCTTATCCGGGCTCATCTCCGTTTTTGTTCTGTTATCTTTTAATTCCTGTGAGCTGGATTACTATTGGGAAAGAGGTAATCTGAACTGCGATTTTTATCCTAACACAAACAATTATGGAAATTTTGTTCAAACCAAAACCTACTACCTGGATGACATATATATCAGATCTTATCCCGATTTTCACAGGATACGGGATATAATAATGACGGATACATGGATTGAAATATGGAGTGACGATTTTTATGCATATAGTCAGGGAGATTATATTGAGGATCTGACCATATCCATTTCAGGATTCGGATCTTTCACCTTTCCGGTTACTCCCAGATTCAGGAATGAGAATCTGATTACCATCGGAGGGATGAATGACAGCAACTATTATGATGAGTTTTTTATTTTCATGATGGATGCGATCGACTATTTTTACAGAAGAGGTTCGATGCAGGTGACCATAAGAGGGAAATTACGGTCTGTTTATTTATATGATGTAAATATTACGTTATTTAATTCATTAGATGTAAAGTTAAAAGATTATTAAAGACATTTTTATAAAATATATAAAACCCATAATTAGTAAATTATGGGTTTTTTCATTCTTACAACTAACAGAAATTCACTTTTATTTGTAATTTTGTTTTTTTAAAGAATTATTCTTTCCTTAAAAAGGAAGTATAATTTTAATAAAATAAGAATCACTAATATCTAAATAAAATGATTATGAATAAACTGATCCTTTTTCTGATTACCGGTTTTTCACTTTTTCTTTTCACAAGTTGTAAAACAGCAAAAACCAGTGCAGAGGGAAATATCGGGCAAACGTTGTCTTCCGGGTCAACATGGGTTTTAAGAACAATAAACGGAAATGAGACTGCCTATGGAAATGATGCTTTTCTGAAATTTGATCCTGAAAAAAACACCCTCTCAGGAAATACCAGTTGTAATCTCCTGAATGCAGGGTATGAAATAAATGGAGACCGAATGACAATTTCCCAGGGAATAACAACCCGCCGGGCATGTCTGGGGGAAAACATTGAGAATGAATTTCTGAAAAATATAAATGAAGTTTATTATTTTGAAATAAAGAATAACATCCTTACATTATATAATGCAGACAGGAAAGAACTGTTTACATTTGCTAAGAATCAGGAGTAATCTTTCTGTCTTACTCTCCGGAATCCTGGTAGATACCCTATGCAGCAAATATCCGGAACAATTATGAAAAAAGATTATTTGTTCCGGACATGGATACTTACTGTCATAGTACTGGTTTTATTGTGTCTGGCTTATTTTATTACCCCTCTCTATATGGGAGACTTTGTGCTGAAGAAAGTGGATATTCTTTCCGACCTACGAAATAATAACCAGGTTACCGGAAAACCGGTAAAACCTTCTTCTACTGTTCTCCCTCCGGAAGAAATACGACCGGATAGCTGTCATATATTTTATAATTGCATTGAGGATTTTACTTCGGATAATAGTACCATGAAACATTTTTACCGGATACTGGATAGTATTCCGGTATTAAACCGTCCTGTGAGAATCGGGTTCTTCGGTGATTCCTTTATAGAAGCGGATATTATAACAGCCGATATACGGGAACAGCTTCAGGAATTTTTCGGTGGACAAGGGGTCGGTTACATGCCCATTACTTCTCCTGTTTCCGGATACCGGAGAAGTATTATCCACAAATTTCAACATTTCACAACCTCATCTCTTATCCATACGGGAAACAAACTCGGGATTTCCGGCTATAATTTCATGGCAAACCAGGGTGCAACAGTCTATTATGAAGGAACAACATATAAAAAGAGGCTGAATTCTTTTTCTACTGTCACCTTGCTGTATGAGGGAAATGAATCCGTTTTCGCATCATATAGTATCAATCAGGGGAAAGTGTTGCCGTTGGCTCCCGACCCTTCTCCCGGAATACATATTTCCCGGATCAAAGCCAAGGAAATTCAGTCAATTGCTTTTACCTTTTCTCCTGGTATGCTTTTGTACGGCATATTTCTGGATGGTGAAAAAGGAATTGCGGTAGATAATTTTTCCGTAAGAGGACATTCGGGCATGAATTTATTGAATATTCCCGATGAAAACCTGCAACAGACCAATACACTGGTTCCATATGACCTCATCGTTTTACAATATGGCCTTAATGTAGCCGGTACCAATACCAGCAACTATGAAACCTATAAAAAAAGCATGCTCGAAAATATCGCCCACATTCAAGAAGCTTTTCCTCAGGCAAGCATCCTGTTAATGAGTATAGGAGACAGAAATACGATGCAAAGCGGTCAGCCGATTACCATGCAGGGAGTACATCAGCTGCTTCCCGTACAGCAGGAAATAGCAGCCGAGTCGGGAATTGCTTTCTGGAATACCTTCGAAGCCATGGGCGGGGAAGCCAGTATGGCTTCTTATGTAAAGGCCAGACCTCCGCTTGCGGCAAAAGATTATACCCATCTCACCCACGAAGGAGGAAAAATAATCGCAACGAAGTTTGTGGAAGCTCTTTTATATGGAAAAAGGATATATGACCAACACCACAAGCATATCAAGCCGGATAAAAACTAAAAAATGGATATAACCGGGTTCTTTCGGATAGAATGGGATAAACTGCCGGATGTATTATCCTATGACAGATATGAGCCACTGATCTTCAGTAGTGGCTTATTCCTGTTTTTCTTCCTGGTTTTTACCTTCGGCTACTATCTTTTAAGAAACAAGAACCTGTTCCGTATCTTATATACCATTTTCTTTTCCTGTTATTTCTATTATAAAACAAGTGGTATTTTTGTACTGCTACTGCTGGCAATCTCTGTTTCCGATTTTATTATCGCAAGAAGAATTTATTACGCACCACGGAAAAAGGATAAAAAAGCCTATCTCATTCTTAGTCTTCTCATTGATCTGGGAATGCTTGGCTATTTTAAATATGCGGACTTTTTCGGACAGATAATAGCGGATCTTACCCATAGTTCTTTTCTTCCGTTTGACATTTTCCTGCCCATAGGAATCTCTTTTTTCACTTTTCAATCTCTGAGTTATACAATTGATATGTATCGTGGAAAGTTAACTCCACTAAGACATTGGCACGAATATGCATTTTTCGTTACTTTCTTTCCACAACTGGTTGCAGGTCCGATTGTAAGAGCAAAGGATTTCCTTCCCCAAATCCGGAAAAAACCGGAAGTAACCAAAGAAATGTTCGGAACCGGGATATTTCTGATTACAGGCGGCTTATTTAAAAAAGCTGTGATTTCAGATTATATTAGCCTGAATTTCGTAGACCGGATATTTGAAACTCCGGCATTATATTCAGGCGTGGAAAACCTCATAGGAGTATATGGGTATGCCCTGCAAATATACTGTGACTTTTCAGGATATTCCGATATAGCCATCGGTCTTGCCTTATTGCTGGGATTCCGATTTCGGGCTAACTTTGACTCTCCCTATAAATCCTCATCTATCTCGGAATTCTGGAGAAGGTGGCATATTTCTTTATCCACATGGCTCAGGGACTATTTATACATTCCTCTGGGAGGTAACCGGAAAGGCAAAATAAGAACACAATTGAATATTATGATTACCATGTTATTAGGAGGCTTATGGCATGGTGCGTCTCCGCAGTTTTTACTCTGGGGTGCCTTTCATGGTGTTGCCCTTGTCATACATAAAATATACTTATCCTTTTTTCCTGGTACCCATAGGGAAGAATCCAAAACAACACCTTTTAGAAAAATAGCAGGGATCATTTTTACCTTCCATCTGGTCTGTTTCGGATGGATCTTTTTCAGAGCCGATGATGCAGAAAAAGCATTTGAAGTATTATACCGTATTTTCAATCATTTTCAACCGGAGCATTTCATATCTTTTATTCAGGGATATAAAAATGTATGCTTATTAATGCTGTTGGGTTTTACACTTCATTTCCTCCCGGATTCCCTGGTAAATAAATGCCGGAACAGGATTATAAATGCTCCGCTTGTGGTAAATGCGATTATTCTTGCATTATTAATTATAGGTATCATGCAAATAAAGTCTGCGGAGATCCAGCCTTTTATATATTTTCAATTCTGAAAGAAAAAGGAAAGAAGATGACGATTCATACGAATTTTCTTAGTTACAAAAAGGATTTCCCAATAAAACAAATCTTTCCGGAAAACGCAAAGCAAAAAAGTGTAGCGTAAACTCGCAGAGAATAAGATCTGAAACCGAGAAGTTTCCCGTGAACGATAAACAATCAGGCATATAATTTTCCTCGTATCAAAAAATTGCCTGATATGCTGTCAAGTAGGACCTCATTCACGTCAGGATAAGAAATCGTTATCTCTCCAAACTTACGCCACACTGACTTTCTGTAATACCCAAAGGCACCTCGCTATCTAAACCGGACAAAATGTTCCGGACAATTAGCCACAAGTATTCTTTCCTCGTTTAAATTTTAATTTCCAATAGAAAAGAAATCCCTTTCCTTTCCGGAATTTTTATTTAAACAAACTACTAAATCCAAAAGCATTTCGCTACCTAGACTTTATATTCCTCTCATTTATTAATAATAAAAATGACAAAAATCTTTTACGAAAGGTTGGTGGATTGGAAAGACCGATTGAGAGTGATAAAATCCTGATGACCGAAATCATTGTATCGGGTATTTATCTAGGTAGCCTGATGAGTATACAATAACACTTACCTAATGTTTTGACGATACATTTCTCTCTCTGAACTCATAAAAGTGATTCCGGATTTCTCTTTCCGTAATTAAATTGTCTTTGTATTGATTTTGTGTTTTTCTGTTAATGATTTAATATTAGATTTATTATTAATATAATAGAGTTTATATTATCAAGAAAACTTATTAAGGAGAATAAAAAATAATTATACTTCAAAAAACAAAATGATCGGAGATAATCTTTTAATCTCTTTCT
>JAJQEC010000003.1 GCA_021201815.1 Candidatus Azobacteroides sp.
ATGTATTTACAATATTCTCATATATCAATCTTTAGTTTAATTAAATAAAGTAAAGAATTATATAATTAGTGAAAAATAACTTTAACGAATATATACTTAAAATATACATTTATAAAGTACGCGAAAAATTTATTTCTTACACATGAAGAAAAATGATCTGAATAAGAACAATAAAAAAAGAGAAGCACAATATACAATCGGTTATTGCATCTTGTGCCTCTTTTATAAAGCAGGATCTTTCCATTATCTCTTTATCAGGAAGAAAGTACAGATAATTTATTTCCCCTATTTCGGACCTTCTTTCCTATAAGACAAAGAGCAAATCCCAGGCATATTATCCAGTCTTTTTCTCCCAAAGGCATTTTCTGGGCATTTCCTCCTTCAGGAGGTGGAGCCGAACCCTCCGCATCTTCATCCCCGGTAACCCCTTCCACAGAGAAGAAATCTTTTTCCCCGAAAGGTTTGTCAAACACAGCCGAATGAGAATTCTCTCGTGAAGACATTGATACATTAAACAAGGAAGCGCCTGATTCTTGTTTTTCCGTCCAAATCCCTGTACCTGTTGCCAGGATATGTAACATAAAACATGGGGAAAAACAAATAAACAAAGGGCAAATAATACTTTTATATAGTCGTTTTTTCATCTTTACATCCATTTATCTTTTTTCAGTATGTAAGTTTAATAAGCTTTTGCTGTCCATTTCCCAAGAATACTTTCATCAGATAAACCCCCGAAGAAAGAGAAGCTAAAGAAAGACTGGTCACATTAAAAGAATCGATTAACTGCCTTCCCGAAATACTGTACACAGATACCTTTGCCACTTCCCGGTCAAAATACAATGCCCCGTCCCTGATATAACTACCAAAGGAAGTTTCCTTTTGGGTCGAAGAAACAGAAGAAGGGATGCCCTGATCCGTCCAGATATAAATACCAAGCAAATGAAAAGCCTCTACAGGATTGATAAAAACCATACTGGCATGACCGGGAAAGTCAGTGCGGGCTGCCACACGAATGGTTTGTATTCCTTCAGGAACCGGGAGTTTCTCCAAACCGGAGACAGAAGTACATAATACACATGCATTCGATACCCCACGGTCAATGCTCAACGGAGAATCGGGAAGACGTAAGATACCGGGAACCAGATCATAATAAAGAATCTCGAAATCATTATCGGTAAGGTCCGTACCGATTTCCGTACTGAATCCATAGGTCATGCCTGCAGCATTCGTCAGGTTATACCCTTTGAAAGCAATGTGAGTAATTACTGTTCCGACTTCTGCCTCTACCTGCAGGTACGGGTAGTATATGTCCTGATACCCACTCTGACCGTTTACAAAAGTAGCTGCTCGGTAACTACCCGTACCGCTGCCATTCTCATTGTAACACTGAATATCTAACCCCTCTGTCCAACTCACCGTGCGGGCTCCTGAAATATCGGAATAATCAGGAGCAACCAGCCGGACTTGGTTACCGGCACCACTGCCATGCAATCCGATAGAAGAAGCAGACAGATCTTCTATCTTTATATCAGCATCCCATGTGATATCCTGCCCAAACAGAGGGAGGAGCAGCAAAGCCGATGCAAGGAAACTTAAAAATGTTCTTTTTGTATTCATTTCTTTTAATTACTTTTTTACGGAAAGAAGAATATTTTCCTTTCCTGTTCATACTGTTTTTATATAGATACATTATATATAGGTATACATGCCTTTTTTTCGATCCTTATCTCCGGTAAAATTTCATGGTACGCACCCTGTTCCCGTTATCGGCACGGACAAGGTAAATACCTCCCAGAGGCAACATCACAGCCTGATCGTAAGTCTCCTGGCAGGAGAGAGTATATAACAGTCTGCCCTGTAGATCATATATCCGGATATCTTTTAAGGAACTTCCATCCACACTCACCACCCGGATACCTTCGTCTGTATTAAACATCGCAATACCTTCATTATCTTCTTTCACGTCTTCAACCAACGAAGGGGTCCGCTTTACAAAAGACAGGTAAAAGCGATCATTAACAAATAAGTCTTCCTTTTCCTTTTCAAAACGGTAATACGGAAAAACCCGAAGATCAATTTGCCGGGGAGTATCTCCATAAAGGTCTGTCAGGTAGATATCATACTCGGCAGCAAAGGCGCGAAGACCCTCGAAACGCAGTTCCAGTTGTCCCGTGGAGGTAGTACGCAATCCAAGTGTGATGGGCTGGCTCAGATCATTCACATGACAAATATCAAACAAAGCTTCCCCGGCCAGCACAAAATAAACGGCAACCGGCGAAGTTACAGATTCCAGGAAAGCCTGTGGAACATTTCTTAAAGATGCATCCGAAAGGCCTGAAGGATAATGGACAAGATGGCTACGGTTGAATTGCCCGTCTTTTTCCAGGCGAATACTTAATAATTCTTCCGAAGCGTCCTTATCTATAGCTGAACGGAGGCGGTTGCCAGGGGAAGTGGCTGACATCTCCGGACGGACATATAGGTGGTCGAAAGGAGAAACGGAAGTCACAAGAACCGACTGCATCGGGGCAATATAACGATCCGGTTCACCCATTACAGGTGTTACACCTTTCTGGTAACTTACAAATACACCATTCCCATCCAGCACCTGGTAATAATCTGCTATCAACGAAGAGTTCATAGCATGAAAACTATCAAAATCCAGTTGTGCCATAAAAGGATTACCCACAATCACAGCCTCACCTGAAAGGGTAGCGCTGGCAGCCAGGGAGATACTTCCGGACATTAAATCCGGCTCGTAAATAAAACGGTGGTGGTTAGTACGGTCGAAAGGGTAATAAGTTACTTCATTCCCCTCCTCGTCATGTATATAATAATACCGGTCATATTTGGGGAAATGAAAGGTAAAGGGAAGATGCTGCGTAGGATCATCCTCCTTGTCATCTACCCATACAGAAAAACCAAGCCCGTTGCCAAGAAGAAAGTTCGGTGTATTGAAAGAGCCCGTCCAGTTACCCGACAGGTAATATCCTGTTTGCGGGTTATGACGTGAGAAAAGCCGGGTATATACAAATACATCATCCTGTACAGGATTCTTGTCATTCACATAATAATCCCCGGGGTAGGTATGCTGCAAAGGAGAAGAAACCATATACCAGCGGTTGCTAAGAAGCTCAAGGTCAACGTATGCACGCTGGTAATCCAGTAAGTCCTGCCGTACCAGTTCTCCACCATGTGCGAAAGTAATATTGTTACATGCAGCAACAGGATAAGTATCATAATTAGTAGTACCTGTACTTAAATCCGGATAATTCTCAATATAGGAAGGAATCAGAACATTCGTACAGGCACGTGGAATGTAGGCTGCTTCATACGTATGCAGCGGAACCGGATTTTTCCAGTTCTGATGATCGTGCCAATTGCTGTTATTACCAAACCCTGTCCACTCCAGAGAATCTGGCGCCAGATAAAGTGTGACTTTTTCACGCACAGCAGATAAGCGATGGGACTTAGTGGATAAATCCCATATCTCGATGTAATAGTCCTGTGTAGGAGAACTATTTTTACTTAGTTCACAGAAATCTCCTTCTCCTATTTTTGTACCACCGGTAAGATCATCATACCATATATACCAGTATGTATTTTCAGGGTAAGCATATACTGTTTCCGTTTCACCTTCACACATCACACGCTCAGCACGTACCATCCCCAGGTTATTATTAATATTATCCGAATACTTACATTCCTCCAGGTCAATAGGGTAAGTATTATCTTCCCAGTTAAGCCGGATTTCCCAGCGATCGTACTGCGGAGGCTCTACCAACGAAAAGCCGGTAATTTCGTAAGTAATAGTTGTGGGATCAGGATCAATATTGATAGGTAGGATATCCACCGCCACATTATGGCTGGCAAGTTTATACTCCATAGCCGGGTCCACACTGGTATCATATACATAAGTAGAAATACGTAAATTACCAGTATAAGAAGCATCCCCGTCATTATTTACATGGATGGTAATAGTCATCTTATCTGTGTCGTCAAGTTCCAGCAGGCTCTGGTGGCTGCTCTCAAAATACAGGTTCGGACCATAGTGCAGCGGTTCTCCTTCCTGGTTAAAGGTAGTGGCCTGTTGAAGAAAATTATTGAAAGGATAATTTACCTGACCGTTACCGGAATCATAAAAGGCGGTGGCTGGATTAAGCGGATAACGCACTACAGAAAGATCATCGCGGATATACAGCGGGTTGAAACCATGCTGGTTCCAGACACGACCGCAGGCTGCCCACTGGTTGGGAGTTATGCTACCGTAACGCATAATATATACTTCACTACTGATACTACCTCCGGGATTTGCACCGGAGACCAGAATATCAGCATGGCCGCTTCCATCCAGATCTACAAGAACAGGATATTCCGAATGGGTCCCGGAAAAACAGTCAATTTCTACAATGTTATTCCCGTCCTTATCAATAATTCTCAAGTGGGTTTCGTCCCGGTAAATAAGCTCCGCCTCCCCGTTCTGGTCAAAGTCAAACATAGACATGGTAGTAGAACCGGACCCATCAGTAGTCGGCTTCTGCCAGAGCTGAGAAAAAGTATCTGTTGCCCGATCATATGCATACGCAATCATTCCATTAATATAAGTAAATGCTATATCCGGCACTCCGTTACCGGTTATATCCCCTACAAAAGCACGGGAAACTCTGCTTTTTGTATCCGGTTGCTGTACCGTACCGATCAATGCTGACGTTGCTCCGTCCCAAACATACATTCTTACAGGAGAAGAATTCGTAACGATTACATCCAGCGAACCATCTCCGTCAATATCTGCCACGAAAGTAAAACCATCCGGCTGGTTAATCTGTGCCAGAATAGCTGCAGTATTCCCGGCTGTGCCTTCCCGGTTGGTTATGGTGATGCTATAAGTTGTATTACCGGCAACCACATCCAGAATACCATCGTTATTCACATCGGCAAGGACCGGCATATAAGTAGGTGCACTACCAATAATTCCCATTCCTTTTCCTCCGTCCGGAAGAGTAACCAGTAATTTACCGGACTCAGCGGCAAAAATTTTATCATATACCAGAACTTCCGGATAACCATCTCCGTTCATATCAGCAATCACGAGAGAAGGACTGGCATCACTGGAAGCAGTATTATTAGTCCGTTGATCTGTGTTGAAAACCGGTACATCCGATGTCCATTTTCTGATTCCTGATTCCGTATAACAGATCAGTCGGTACATATCCTCCCCGCCATTATTGTAGCTGGTAAAGACGACAATCTCTCCCTGTCCGTCATTGTCCACATCAGCAATCAAAAGAGGCATTGTCGGATATGTCGGCAGGAGAGGAGTAAAAAACTTTGTCTTTAATTCCAGGTTATTATCCAGAATAAGAATAGTGTCACTCCCGTTAGCATAACTTGAAGAACCAGCCGCCAGATAATTAGGCACCACTATCTCAGGCTTTCCATCACCGTCCAGATCCCCGACAAAAGGGGTTGCCAGGGGATGAACCTGCACTTGACTCTGAGCTTTCTTCTCAATATCCCAGATGGTTGCCGGGCGCGGAGTAAAACACTTATCAATCTCCATAAAAGAAGGTTGCTCACAGATATTGACATATACCATAGCGTTGGAAACGTGTCCCCCGCATTCGATCTGGTAACTAAATGCATCCTGTCCATGTATGACACCTGCATCAGGCTGATAATAAATCCGGTTGGTGGTCGGCACAACCACTGCCATTCCTTTTGGGGTTTTCATTACCGGCAAACTCAGGTTAACCGTACTCTGGGAACATTCCCCATAATCATCGTTCTTCAGCACATTCAGGTATTGTGCAATACCCGGATAGGCGAAGAAATTATCCGTGCGGGCTTCCGGCAATTGTATGACCTGTGCCATCAGAAAACCCGAAAACCATACTCCCGAAAGGGAAATAAGTAATAATAAACTCCTTTTTGTAGTGTTTAAATACCTGTACCTCATATATTAATTGGTTTTGAATGAACAAGAGAAAAGGACATTCCATCCGGAAAAGAAAAGCGATATATGAAAAAAGCGGCTACAGAGAAAGGATTATTTTTTCCTGGTAAGGAAGAAAAAACAATGCTCCTTCCCGAAAGCCGCTTTATGGGATGACAGGGAATAAAAAATATATTCCTCAGAAAGAGGATTGATAGAATATATAAAAAATAAAATGGGAATGTTTGCGTAATTAAAGAAGATTTGTTATTACGCGCACAGGTTAGTAAATTACTTAGTAGTCTCTCTCTCTCTCTCTAATACAATTTGGCTAACTACCAAATTATCAGTAGCAAAAGAACAGGTAAACATATTATTTTTAAAAGAAAAAGACATAGGATCCAATACCATTTATTTAAATTAAGACAGGGACTCACTTAATGTTAAAACGTCGGCAAATTTATATAAATATCTATAATGGTAGCAGATTTATTGTTGCAATTAATGCAACAATAAATCTGCTACGGTTATTTAAGGATAAGTTTTTTTCTGTTTTCTAACCAGTTACCCCATAGAATAAGCACTCTTCTTTTTTCTGTTTTTTCTTGATTTTCTGATTGCGTATACAAACAAGGTAAGAAAAAAGTAAAACCCTATCTCATATCCACCGAGTGGTACCTTCTGTGGCCGTCCACCTCCCGGAGGCGGGGCAGAAGCGGAAGGGTCTTCATCTTTGTCAAAGGAAACCAAGGCGGACTGATCCGAAAAAATAGCTGTTACCCTATCCGTACTCTTCTTTTCCGCATCCAATATGACACTGGTTTCTTCCTCAAAGGCCGTGCGGACAGCAGGAAGAGCCCATCCATTTTCCGGACCGGCATAGGCAATATGCAATCCATACAGTAGCAATACACCGCAAAGCACTATAACTTTATATCCCATAGACGTTGATTTAATTATTGGTTATACATCCTGTTTTTTCTCCTACCTGGCAAAATGCACCAGTTGCCCTTCCCCCTGCCTGTTCACAACCTTTACCAGATAGATGCCTGGGGCAAGAGAAAGGGTAGGAACATACTCCGTGTCCATTTTTTTATATAAAAGCTTTCCCGAAAGGTTGTAAACCTCCATATCACACCGCTCATTGGCCCTGATTCCTCCGGCTGAAGCCCACACCTTAAAACCAGCTTCCTGCTTTTGCT
>JAJQEC010000143.1 GCA_021201815.1 Candidatus Azobacteroides sp.
GTATTATTGAGAAAAACGTATCTTTGTTCTTAGGATAAAACAGAAAAAATATGGATCATCATTCTCAGGAAAAAACAATTTCAGCTCCGGAATTTGCAGACTTTATTCTGGATATCGGAGTATTCCTTCTTTCTTCAGGAGCTCATTGCGGAAGGGTATTCAGCAATATAAACCGTTTTGCGGAACGATGGAATTTCTCGGTAAATATAAATCCTACTATTTCCGGTTTGACTGTTACGGTAAAGGATAAAAAGGATGTATTAAATTCCGTTACCCGCTATAAAACAGCTCCGGCACATGCGGTCCATTTAAGAATGTTATCGGAAATCAGTAAACTTTCCTGGGATACTCAGGAGGAATCTTGTTCTTTTGAGGATGTAAAATCCAGATTTAAAGAAGTAAAAAAAATAAAGAATTATAATTCCATGTTAGTTTCTGTAGCGGTAGGGATTTCCTGTGCCTGCTTATGTTTATTAGCCGGAGGGAACTATTTAAACGGAATAATTGCTTTTATTGCATCTTTTACCGGTTCCCTTGTACGATTTAAAATTCTGAAACTGCAGTTCAATCTTATGATTTCTTTTGTTATTGCGGCTTTTACTACCACAATGATTGCAGGGCTGGATATGATTTATCACATCGGGAGTTCTCCGGAAGCAACTCTGGCCACTTCCGTTCTCTATCTGATTCCCGGAGTACCATTGATCAACACGACCATTGACCTGATTGAAGGTTATTTATCTTCAGCACTGGCCAGAGCGCTTTTCTCTGGTTTTATTCTGCTTTGCATTGCTGCAGGAATGACAATAAGTATTTTGATAATGGGAATACACTACTTTTAAAAGATAAAAAGTAAAATTCTTGATTAATTATCTTGATTCTTTAATTTTTTGAATCTAATTATTATAGCGATGGAACTATTGTTTACATTATTAAGAGATATCGGATTGTCTTTTGTTGTGGCTGTATGCTGGGGAATTCTTTTCGGCTCTCCGAAAAAAGTTCTTCTGGCAGCAGGTTTACTTGGTGGTTTCGGACATGGATTACGATTCATTCTCTTATTACTGGATATAGGATTAATTTCCTCTACGCTGATTGCTTCTGTACTTATCGGCTTGTGCGGGATATATGTAGCACATACCATACATCATCCGCCGGTCGTCTTTACTATGCCCGCCTGTATCACTATGATTCCGGGATTATATGCATACCGAACGATGCTAAGTGGAATTAAATTTACAGAAGCCGGGATTATAAATGAAGATCCTTATCTTCTGACAGAAATGATGCACAACCTGATGGTAACTGTTTCTCTACTCTTTACACTTGCTATCGGTATTTCTGTCGGAGTACTCCTCTTCCGAAAGAGAAGTACGAGAGAGATTTCTTTTATCAGAAAAAGAAGCAAAAGCAACAATCCCAAGTCAAAATAAGGGTAAAATAAATGCTTTTCCCTTACATCCTAATTTTTGGTTCTTAATTCTTCCAGTCTTTTTATGATATTATAAGAGGAGATAATTCCAAGCTCTCCGGCTTTGCTCAGGTCAACAATAGCTTTTTCATTTTCGCCCAAGTATACATAGGAAATTCCCCGATTAAAGTAGGCTTCCGAAAACTCCGGTTCAAGTCTTATGGCATCGGAATAATCTTCTACTGCACCCCGGTAATCTTTTTGCACCTGAAAACGGATATTTCCCCGATTGAAATAAGCATAGAAAAATTCCGGTGAAAGAGAAAGTATCTTTTCATAATCGGCAAAAATAAGCTCATAATCTATTCCCCTGGGTTTTATCTCCGGAGCAGCAGGTGGAGACGGCACTACCACCGGATTCTGTTTTACAATACCCGGCGCCGGAGGCCGCACTGCTTCCAGAGGCTGGGAAAGTGCTTCCAGTTCCAGTAATTTGGTACAAGAAACCGCCCGGTTAAAATAAGCCAGAAGGAAATTATCATCATATTTAATCGCATTCGTAAAATCTTCAATCGCGGCAGCAAAATCCTGTACCAATAGATAGTCCAATCCCTGGGCAAAATAGAGAGTTGCATCTTCCGGATCTGCATCAATTCTTCTGTTATACCGGCTAATGGACCGGAAATGTTCTTCGATCTGCTCTTCTGTCAGCGCAGCTTCCGCATTTGTTACTCTGAGTATTCTATCATTCAAAGTTTTTTTATTAAAATCGAATAATGCCTGATTATAATAGGCACGTAACTTCAATGCATCTGGTTTTTCATAAAAAGTAGCTACAAACATAGGCAGGATTTCCAGATTAACTGCACGATCCTGAACCCGTCCCCGGATTTCACTGTCATATTTGGCAGATTCGCCGGTTACATTATCCGCTACAACTACTTTATCAAAATTTCGTATATTCTTATCGGATTGTTTCCGGGTTTTAGCTTCCGGGTCTTCATCGTCTTCCTCTGGATTCTGTTTCTTATTATCTTCTATATCCTGACCGGACCGTCTATCTCTTCGACTACGCTCTTCCATCCGCCAGGCTGCCATTAAATCCCGGTCGGCACCAGCAGCATCTCCCATCAGGCGCTTAGCCACAGAACGGCTCTGATATCCCGGAGTAAAATCCGGATACTCTTCCAATACTTTCGAATAATCAGCTATTGCCCCCTGCAGGTCTCCGGTTTGTGTGCGGAGCATGGCACGGTTGTAATATGCAAAATAATTATCCGGCTCAATGTCCAGCACGCGGTCAAAATCTTCTATTGCGCGGTTATTATCTGCCACCTGTGTACGTAAAATACCACGGTTATAACGGGCAATCACATCATTCGGATTCAATTCCACTGCCATATCATAGTCATCCATTGCTTCCCGTAGGTTTGCAAGCTGGTAATTTGCCAGTCCCCGGTTTACATAATACCCTTGCTGAGGTTCAATGCGGATCGCTTCGGAATAATCATTAATTGCATTCTGATAATTTTCCTGCATGTAATTTATCATGGCACGGGTAGCATAAGCATAAGAGGAGTATTTGTCCAATTCAATGGCTTTATCGAGATCTTCCATTGCTTTCACGGTATCTCCTTTCTCAACATACATCCGTCCACGGGTCAGATACGCTTTGGGAAAGTCCGGATACCGCTGAAGAATACTATTCAGCTCTTTCTCCGCTTCCTCATAATCCTGTTTTTGCGCATATGCCACAGCCTGATTATGCATCAGTTCTCTTTCATTCGGATAATATTCAAGTACTTTTTTATAATCACTGATGGCCCCGTCAAAATCATTTAGCTGCTGTCTGGCAATTGCACGGCATTCGTATGCTTTAATTATAAAAGGATTTCTTTCCAGACATAATGAACAGTCTTCTTCCGCTCCCCGGAAATCATTCAGGCTAAGCTTAGCAACCGCCCTGTAAAAGTAAGGATCTGCCAGATAAGGCTTTACTTTTATAACCTGATTAAAATATTGGATGGAAAGGATATAATCTTCAAAATGCAATGCATTCTTCCCATTAGCCATTACCCGGTCCGTATTAATCTGTCCGAAAGAAGAAAAACACAGCCACAATAAAGGGATAAGGCTAATTATTTTCTTAATCATCATTTTATGAGATATATTTTTGCCAAAAATAACGATTTATGGATAAAATTAAAGATATATAAAGAAGAAAATTCTCAAATAAACTTTAAAAGAAGAAAAGAAAAAAGAGATAAAGAAAAATAATGACAAGATTCTCTTTTATAAGTCTCTTTTTAAGAGAAAACATAATCTTATAAACTCTATACTGTTTTTAACTAATAAATTTGATATATAGTATGTTAATTTTACCCAACTATTTTAACTATAACTCAATATTAATTAAAAAAAATAAATTTTAAATTTGACATTAATATAATATATAAAGTTATATTTTCTTATTATTTCTAACAATATAATTGTACTTTTGCATGAAATATCCATAAAATTAAATTTAAAATATGAAAAAATTTACATTATTTTTTGTATGTTTTTGTCTTTTCTTATCCTGTGAGGATGATGATTGGAAAAAAGAGTTGGAAGAAGTAAAAAATGAATTGGCGAATCAGAAAAAACTTATTGAAGCACTCCAAAATGGCTTATTAATAAATAAAATAATTACAAATGAAGATGGTTATTTTATTGAATTTTCTGATGGGAATGGGATTAGTATTCCGAATAAAAATATCCCTTACATTGAAATAGGAGAAAACGGGAATTGGTATATTGATGGAATAGATACCGGAAAACCGGCAAAAGGGAATGATGGAGTAAACGGAAATTCTCCAATAATAGAAATAGGAGTAAACGGAAATTGGTATATTAATGGAATAGATACCGGGAAAGCAGCGACAGGAAATGACGGAGATACACCAAATATTGAAATAGGGGAAAACGGGAACTGGTATGTCAATGGAATAGATACCGGGAAAGCAGCGACAGGAAATGACG
Organism: Candidatus Azobacteroides sp.; assembly: GCA_021201815.1. Lineage (GTDB taxonomy): Bacteria > Bacteroidota > Bacteroidia > Bacteroidales > WRGA01 > WRGA01. The sequence continues at coordinate 4,433 of JAJQEC010000143.1, forward strand.
GAGATACACCAAATATTGAAATAGGGGAAAACGGGAACTGGTATGTCAATGGAATAGATACCGGGAAAGCAGCGACAGGGAATGATGGAAATACACCAAACATTGAAATAGGAGGAAACGGAAATTGGCATATTAACGGATCAGATACCGGAGTGGCAGCAAAAGGAACTGATGGTCAAAACGCACCTGTTATTATTTCTATTGTAGAACATAATAACAAGATTATCTTTAATTTCAGCGATAATACATCCATTACTTTGTCCTTAAATAAAAAAACAATTCCTTGTTGGGGTGACTCTTTAACTTCCTCCGGAAAATACGTAAAAGAACTACAGGAGTTATTTGGAAGTGAATACTCAATCATAAATTGTGGGGTCGGAGGAGAAAATTCGTATACTATTGCCGGAAGGCAAGGAGGTCTGGCTACTTATTTAAATAATAGCATAACAATTCCGGGAGATGGTTCGGAAGTAGTAATAGGAGATGTCGATAATAGTAACATCAGTATCATGGATATCGATGGAACTAAAAAAACAGTTAAATGGTTAAGACAAGGAGAAGGAAACGCAACTATTAATCCGGTAACAATTGATGATATCGAATGTACGCTTCGCTGGACCGGTACTTCTCATAACGATCCTAATGGAAAGTATACGATAAAAAGAAATCAAAAAGGAAATGCAGATTACACCACTTCGCCCAATACCTTTTTATTTACAAATGGAATGAAAACCTACCGGAATCCAGACGCAATAATTCTATGGATCGGACAAAACGGAGGTTGGGATAATGCCGATCCGGAAACACTTGCCCGGCAATACAGAAAAATGATTGAATTTGCAAACACCGGAAACTATATATGTATCGGCCTACATACGGGCACCGAAGCCTATAGAGCTCCGCTGGAAAAAGAAATGGAAAAAGAATTCGGCATGCGATACATAAACTGGAGGGAATATTGCACGACACGTGCGCTTCAGGATGCAGGAATTACTCCGACACAAGCTGACAGGGATGCAATAGCAACAGGTTCCTGCCCTCCTTCTCTTTTATTAGATGAAGTACATCTTAATGATGTTGCCTACAAATTATTAGGAAATTTAATTTATAAGAGATTTTTATTGTTAGGGATAATATAAAATCTAAAACCTATTTAATGGTAAAATATTAAAAAGGCACAAATAAAAGAAAATGGAAGATATGGAGTAGTTTATATTTTCCATTTTTTTGGTACTAATTTCAAAAGGCATAAGGTAATCCGAACCGGAATATTTAATATAGTACAGATGTTGCTTTATGTAATTACATTCAATTTATATGTATGTCATATGGATGAGTACAGCGAAGTATTACCCGTACAAATAGTAAAAAACTTATTTTCCAAAAAAAGTAGTTCCTTTATATACCTGACCAGATAGGAGCTAATACGGATATGGTATAATGAAAAACTTGCCCGCCTGTATTTTATTATACCATATTCGTATTCGTCTTTTATTTTAAAACCACATTTCCGCATTGTGTGTATGCCGGTCATTTTCCAGATAGATAGTATCCGGCTTCGTTTGTTCATTTCCGTCAAGCATCAGGCGTGGACGGGAATGGTCAGTGATCCGTATAAAAGTGATATGATAAAACGTGTCATAATACCGATAATGTGCTTTATAAGTATTCCATTTCTCAGGTAACTTCGGAATTAACCGGAGTTCGGTTCCAAAACGATTTATACCCAACAATGTTTCTACCAGCACGTTATACATCCATGCCGAAGAGCCGGTATACCATGTCCAGCCTCCCCGTCCGGGATGTTGGGAATTGGAATAGACATCTGCAGCAATTACATAAGGTTCGACGTTGTACACTTCCATATCAGCTTTTGTACTTCCATGATGAATGGGATTGAGCATGGAAAATAATTCCCAGGCACGCTCTGTTTCGCCCATTATGGCAAAAGCCAGAATACTCCAGATAGTGCCATGGGTGTACTGCCCACCATTCTCACGAACACCGGGTATATACCCTTTGATATATCCGGGACTGGGTTTGAATTTATCAAACGGGGGATTAAAAAGACGAATAATCTTTATCTCTTTATCTACCAGATATTGCTCTACCTGTTGCATTCCCATTCGTGAACGTTCCTCATCCCCTGCCCCACTAATAACGGACCAGCTTTGAGGAAGGACATCGATTGTACATTCTTTATTTTGTTTAGAACCCAAAGGTGTTCCGTCATCAAAATACGCACGTCTGTACCATCTACCATCCCAAGCATTCCGGCGGATATTTTCACGTAGCTGCTTCGCCTGCTCGATACAGTAATCTGCAAAAGAATTGTCTTTATAAAGAGTAGCAATTTCAGAAAATTTGTTCAACACATCATATAGGAAAAAGGCAAGCCAGACACTTTCTCCTTTTCCTTTTTCTCCGATCATGTTCATACCGTCATTCCAGTCTCCGCAACCAATAAGGGGCAAACCATGGACACCGAATTTTAATCCGTAACGAATGCTTCTGACACAATGCTCATACAGGGTACCCGATTCATCGGAGGTCCAGGGAAGATCGTAGTAAGATTCCTCCTCCGGGCTAAGTTCTCTTCCTTCTATAAAAGGAATGACTTCATCCAGAATTCCTGTATCTCCCACACTGGTGATATACCGGTGAGTTACATATGGCAACCAGAGATAATCATCGGAGAAATGCGTGCGTACTCCCCGGCCAACCGGAGGATGCCACCAATGCTGTACGTCTCCTTTCCGGAACTGGTGGTGAGCGGCAAGAATAATTTGCTGCCTCATCAGAGCAGGTTCGGAATGGGAAAGTGCCATTACATCCTGTAACTGATCCCGGAAACCAAAGGCTCCACCTGACTGGTAAAATCCGGAACGTGCCCATATCCGGCAACTCAATGTCTGGTAAAGCAGCCATCCGTTAGCCATTATATTTACAGAAGCATCGGGAGTTTCCACATGAACTGCCCCCAGCATGCGGTTCCAGTACTGCCAGACGTTTTCCAATGATTTGCGAACAGCTCCGAACTGCCGGAAACGATATACATATCCCAGCATCTGCTCTTCGTTTTCCGCATATCCCAACAAAACCGGCACTTCTTTTTCTTCTCCGGGCTGTATGTCTACGTATATCTGGACGGCTCCGCACGGGTCTAGTCCGGCTCCCGTATTTCCTGACAATCTTTTTTTGGACATCGCCAATGGTTGAGCCATTGATCCATCATACCCAAGGAATTCAGTACGGTTACCTGTCACTGTTCTGGAATTTCCGGCATCGATAAAGCCTATTTTTCCTGAAAAATCAGCATTATAATAATTACGGGCATACAGGACACCGGTTTTCATATCTGTTTGTGTAGTAATATGTAAGGTGTTTTTTGCCCGGTTTTCACCCAATACCCATTCATAATACCCTGTCACCGATAAACTACGTATCCGCCCGGAAGTATTTTTCAATTTCAAAACCGATAATTTAACCGGAGCATCCATATCCACATATACCCACAATTCTGAATCGATCCCATATTCGCTATGTTCAAAAACAGAATAGCCAAAGCCATGACGGATTACATAAGGTGTTTTTCCTCTCGCGGGCAATGGAGTAGGTGACCAGTATTGACCCGTATTTTCATCCCGAATATACATGGCTTCTCCCGTCGTATCTTTTACAGGATCGTTATACCAGGGAGTTAACCGGAATTCATGCGAATTTACTGCCCATGTATAGGCACCACCACTTTCGGTAATAACCGTACCGAAAGAAGGGTTTGCAATCACATTACTCCAGGGAGCCGAAGTATTATTTTCCGGATCCAGCGTAATTATATATTCTTTTCCATCGGGTGTAAATCCACCCAACCCGTTATTAAAAAGCAACTGGCGGGTAGATATTTCCTTTTTAGGTTGTGTCGGTAAGACAAACGAGGGTTTAAAATCGGGAACCGGAGAGAAACCGATCCTATTCTTTTCGATCTGTTCCTGCAATGTTCCGTTTTTATCACTCAGGATAACACTGGCTACCGACTGCATAAGAATCAGGTCTTCCGCAGGCATCTGATCGACAGGGCGAACAAAAACCCCTCCGGACTTGTCCATATAAGGAGCTTCAACCCCGGTTGTGATCAGACTGATAATTTCATCATGCAGCGGTTGACGATAAACGGAAATATCTTCGTTCAGGATTACCAGTTCTACAATGAGGCCTTTAATACGCCAATAGGCATGGGCAAGTAGAAGCTGACGTACCAGTTCCATTCCGGAAGGTTGGCTGATCTTTAAAATCACCAGCGGATAATCTCCGGACACTGCATATCCCCAAAGGCCGCTTTGTCCTTTGCGATTATGCCGGATAAGAGCCGGATCAGCTCTTAGTGCCGGATTCATATAAATAAGTGAAGCAGCTAATTTCTGATATACCTGTGCTTCTGTTTCGCGGATATTCAGGTTATACAATACCACCTGATTATGTGTCCAGGCCAGTTCAAATGCCCGGTCTGTCATACGTATGTTCTAATATTTTTCAGCCAGTTCCTGTGCTGTTTCTTCTTTTTCTGCTATTCCCAGAGCAATACAGACCCGAATAGATTTTCCCGGAGGAATAGTAACATTCTGACGTAAGGCAATGGCAGGATCGAGAACAGATCCCTGACTTCCGGAAAGGGCTCCACTTTTCTGCATGGCTAACGGATTAGCAGCGGTATTCCCTCTGCCGATAAAACGAAAACGGTCGGTTTCAAATGAAATATCTCCTCCCCTGTTATCTTCTACAACCATCAAATGGAAAAGATGCGGTGGTTTTTCCTCTTCGGAACGTGGCCTTCTTGTACAGAAAAGAGAAGGGATAGCAGGATCAAACTTTGTCTGAACAAACAAATCACTGAAAACAGTATGTGCTTCATCATCTGCCTGAGGTGCAATCACCACCTCACTAAAAGTAGTAAATTCTATTTTCCTGGCTTTATGGGTATGATTGGTAACTTTTACACAACGTAACTCTACATCATCTTCCGGAGATACACAAACTGTTGTGACAATTTCCAGTCCGGAGTATCGTTGCCGGTATTCCGCATACGCCTGAGTAAACCTTACTTCATAATCTTTTCCGGGTATTAAGACCGGCTGATAACCGGCTGACCAGTATTTTCCGGATTTGAGGTCTTTCATATAAATAAACATCCCATAGCTATCGGAAGATACATCTTTCCGCCATCGTGTCACGGCTTTGTTATCCCAACGACTGTAACCGGCTCCACTGCTGTTTACCATTACCTGATAACGCCCGTTGGATAAAAGATTTACTTCAGGAGTATCCGGTAATTTATAAAAGGTGCGGTTTACATTCCTTCGGGAAGAATTAAGAGCATGAATTCCCTCCATTTCCTGTTTGGAATCGTCAGATATTATATTTGCAGTAATACTATGTGGGACCCGTTCCTGTAATAAAAGTTCAAAAGCTTTCATCTGCGGACAGGACATAAATCTCTTCTGCATAGAATTATCTTTCAGTACATTTACGAGAGATAGAAGTCCCATACCCTGATGATGAGCCATAAAGGAAAAGATGTTTACATTTTTTTCATTTAGTGGCAAGTGTGAAGGAGTGTAATCAATCGCTTCATAATAGCCGAAATAACCTTCATGACCTTCTGCAGAAAGGCGTTCCATATTCTCACATGCTCTTCGTGGTGCTACCATTAATCCCAGCATACTTGCATACGGTGCAATTACCAGATCTTTTGATAATCCCCGTTTCAGCCCCAGGCTAGGAATCCCGAAAGCCTGATACTGGTAATTAAAATTCATATCTGTCCGGTTATATCCGGATTCGGAGATTCCCCAGGGAACACGGTAAACCTTCGCATATTCTATTTGTTCATCAATTACTCCTTTGTAAGTGATATCCATAAGGGTTTCCTCAAAGGTCGGCATAATGAGCAATGGCATCAGGTATTCAAACATAGAACCACTCCAGGAAAGGAGTATCGGTTTTCCTTTTTCAAAAATAACCAGCCTGCTCATTGAGAACCAATGGTCCATCGGCACTTGTCCCTGGGCAATGGCAATATAGCTGCTCAACCGGGCTTCTGAAGCAAGAATATCATAAGAAGCCGAATCAAAACGCTGATCAATGACATTATATCCTATCGTAAACAAATTTTTCTTTTCATTATACAGGAATTTAAAATCCATTTGGGCAAACTGACTGCTTTGGAGCGTTAATAAGTCCAGTATTTTTATTCTTTCAACAGCACGTTCTGCTGTTTTCCTGAAATCAGCCAGCCAATCCGGAAACAGGTTTGTTTTATTTTTTTGGAATGAATTATTTTCGTTCCGGACATCATCAGCAGCCTTTTGCAAAAAAGGGCATACGGTATGTTCATATTCCATTAGTTCCTGAATGGTAGGAAGTTTTCGGAAAGTATTTGCAATAGTATTATATTCTTCTTCCGGCAACACTTTTTTCAATTCAAGAAGAAGAGGCTGATAGTCTTTACTTATCCAGGGGTAATAGTAAAGAATATTATCCATGTGATCCAGGCAATTAAGCATCAATGTATTTCCCCAACGTGCCAGTTTCTTATTTTCGGGAGAAATACCGGCATTTATTTTTTCCACTTTTGCCCTGATCATTTTCAATAAGGTAAAGGCGTCATGGAGGGTATCCGGAAAAGAAGAAGCGGCCAGCTCTTTTTCCAGTTCTTTCAGATACGGATTGCTGTTTTCGATATCGCTCATTACTCTGACAGTAGTCAGTAATCCTTCAAAAATAACCGGATTATAAATCGGTTGGTGTTTATAATTTTCCAATCCCTGCGCCAGCGTAATAAGATTTCCTGCCAGATTTCCACTATCAACAGTAGAAATATATAACGGGAACAAAGGTTCGAGAGTATTCGTATCATACCAGTTATAAAGATGCCCTCTGAACTTTTTAAGGCGGGTTAAAGAAGCAAATGTCCTTCTGGTTCTTTCGATAACCTCATTTACAGAAATATATCCGAAATCACATGCTGACAGATTAGCCAGTAAAGAAAGTCCGATATTAGTAGGAGAAGTCCGGGAAGCCACAACCGGATTGGGTATTTCCTGAAAATTATCCGGTGGCAGCCAGTTATCTTTTTCACTGACAAATACTTCAAAGAAATGCCAGGTTTTCCGGGCTATTTTATTTAAAAAGACTTTTTGTTGTACAGTAAGTTGTTCGATTTTACTTTTTACCGGACAACTTATATACCAGCTGATATAAGGAGCAAGGAGCCATGTTACAATAAAAGGCAGCATATACCATAAGGTATTCGGATATTCTATCGAAAAGAAAAGACATACCAACGCAAATACAGGAGAAAACCACATCTTCCTGTAAGAATTATTCAAGGAGTTCCGGTCCGTACGGTCGGCTTCTTCGGAAGTCTGCCATTGCAACAGGTTTCTGTGTGAAATAAACAAACGCCAGAGGGAATGTCCAATGGCATCTGCACATATCCATGCATCATAAGGCAGCACTGCAATAGAAAATAAAATCTGTTTCAGGTGATGGACGGCTTTATCTCCTGCCTCCTTCAAATGAGGGAGCCAGCATTGTTCTTCCGGTTTTCTTATGACAGACACTAAAAAGGCAAAAAAGAGAGGCAACAGCATTGTCCCCAGAATAAAGAGTAAAATCAACCAGGTATAATGAGGAAACCAGATTAAAAATCCCAGTAATAAAAGAATAACGGAAGAAGATAGTAAACTACGGCGCAAATTGTCTGCAATTTTCCATTTGCTCAATCCGGATAATGGATTTTTCTCTGTTCCTTTCTTCAACGGTACGCGGGGTAGAAGCCATTGAAGAATCTGCCAGTCTCCCCGGATCCAGCGGTGACGTCTTTTTATATCTACCTGATAAGCCGACGGATAGGATTCATATACTTCCACATCCGTAATCAAACCGGAACGGATGTAAGTAGATTCCAATAAATCATGACTAAGGATCTTATTTTCCGGAAAACGGTTTTCCAGTACCTGTTCAAAAATATCAACATCATAAATTCCTTTTCCGACAAACGAACCCTCATAAAAAATATCCTGGTATACATCTGAAATATAACGTGTATACGGGTCAATTCCGACTTCGTCCGTAAAGAGTTTTGAGAAACGGGAGACCTGACTACTACGGAGATTAATAGCAATCCGCGGCTGCATAATACCATAACCTTTAACTACCATATTCCTTGCCGGGTCCAGAATCGGACGGTTAAGTATATGTGCCATAGTTCCGATTAACTTGTAGGCACTATAAGGGGGAAGCTGCGTGTCCGTATCCAGTGTAATCACATATTTTAGCCCTTGTAGAACATCAATTTTGCCGGCTGTCATTGAAAAAGCCTCTGTGTTCCCATTCCTTAGAAAATGATTGAATGCCATCAGCTTCCCTCGCTTCCGTTCATAACCCATCCATTTCTCTTCTTTTGCATCCCAGAGTCTGGGACGATGAAAAAGGTAAAATAAAGAATAATCTACCGAACAATATTTCTTATTCAGTTCTTCAATTCCGGTACGCATAGCTTCCATTAGCTCTGCGTCTTTTTCTTCCTGTTGTTTGTCCGAATCAATAAAATCCGTTAGTAATGCAAAATAAAGATTCGGATCCCTATTGGATAGATAATGGATTTCCAGATCAGACAAAAGTTTCCTGATATTTTCTTCACTGGAAATCATAGTAGGAATAACAACAACCGCCCTTGATTCATAAGGAATACCAGCAGAAAAATCCAGCCGGGGAAGAAAATCCGGTTTGACTAGTAATGTAGAAAGCCAGTTTACTAAAAAAACTGCAAACTGACTGATAAAAACAAGAAAAAGGCAGGTCATTATCCACAACTTCCAATTACCGAACCCAATCCCCAATGACAAGAGTATATATCCGAAACCGCATACACCGATCAGGGTCAGAAGAGCAATGGCCCCTCCGTAATAAGATAACGGAAAAGAACGGAAGCTGTCTTTTAACCCGGATTGAAAAGTCTTTTTTATTCCAAGTGTTTCTTTTAATTTTTTTATTCCTTCATTAACCAGATAATATCCTACATGGGAATAGCGTTTGTCCGGTTTCTTTTCCGGTACTTTTTCTGCAAGCGCTACTACCTGATAAGCGACTTCAGGTTCGGAGATTCCGGCCTGTTGAGCCAGATTCTCTACCGCATGTCTGTAATGGTCGCGGGTAAAAAAATCCATCCCGGCATATACACCTACCGGATCCTTTTTCAAAATGTCTTCCACAACACTAATGCTTTCCACAAAATCCTTCCAATTTGTCGAGCTTATAAAACGAAGGCTTTTTATACTATGACTTACGGATACCTGATCGGATGCCTGCTGTTGATTTTCCAGATGAATCAGTTCTTCGCTGCTTAATCCTTCATCCCTTAACCTCTGTTCCATCCAGTTTTTTACAATATGAAGAGAAGGATTCTGTGAGGAAAGACGTTTGGAAAATTCCGATACAAAAGCACTCGATAAGGGGATATTTGCTTTAGCCATATCCGAAACTATTTCTACCAGCCGGGAGGATTTATCAGGAAGTGCCTTTTCAATTTTATCCATCCACAAATTAGCCAGATTACGGTCTAACTGTTCCTGCTGTAATTTCGTTGCGATCCGCTGCAGGTTTTCAATTAACACGAGACGAAGCATAATAGGAATCGCCCATAGTTCTCCCAGTTTAAGAACAGAAACATTCTGATAAGAACGAAAAAAGGATTTTAGTGACTCTTCATCTATCTGTGCATCCACATGGGAAATTATTTCCACTGCCATACTGTATATTCTGGGTAGTCCCTTGTAAGGCCCATCAGTAAGGGTAGGAAGTTCCCGGCTATAACTTTTCGGGAAATGCCTTCTGGCAAGCTGAATCTGTTCTTCTATCAGGTAGAAATTATCAACCAGCCATTCCGTCGCCGGAGAGATATACTGAGGTTTTTTAATGGATAAGGCAGCATGATTAAATGCCTGTAACTTACTATCATTATCATTTAACCGTTCCAGCAGATAATTACTTTTTGTACCCCCGCCGACTCGTTGTTCTTTTGCTAATATGGCAGCGTATTCTCCTAACTGTTCTATATTAAATAAATCGCTGCGAAAAGGTAGTTTTTTTACATTCTTATTTAAATATCTTGATTTAAGTTTTTTATATTTTGATACAGTAAGCATGGTCTTCAAGTTAGTAATCAGTTATAGAAACAGCGAATCAGGATCTGAGAAATAACAAATCAGTTAAGAACGAAACCGAACATAAGTTCAAAAGCATATAACATCCTTATTTGGTTTTTTGTTCTAGGTAGAAAATCGGAGTTCGGAGAAAGAGAAATAAAGTTGAAATAACAAGTTTTTTTATAGAAATTATCGGAATAAATAAAAATATTATCTTCTTTTCTCAAAAAGATAGCATATTGATTATAATAATTTTATGAACAATAAAAAGAAAGCTAAAAATAGCAATTGCATTAAATGCAACAAATTCCTGATTGCTGTTTTTAATATTTAACTAATTTTGCCAGCTCATTTAACAAAATACGCAGGTTTTTCTTTTATCTCAACAATTTTACAGGTAGAAAAATGTATTATTCTCAAAAAAATAATCTTTTATCCCTCTCTTTTAACACTGATAATTTGGCAGTTAAGGGAATTCTATTAGAGAGAGAGAGAGAGACTACACCACTTACTAAGTAAGTTAGTAACCTGCGCGCGTACATGTAAGAAAAAATTTCTTTTCTTACAAAAAAAGCTTTCTTTTTTTCCCGGTATCTTTTTATTTATTCTTACGCACTTCGGACAGAAGAAACCTTCCATCTTTGTCCGGAAAGTCTTTTATATCCCTGAAAAATCCAGCCAGGATCTTTCCAGGAGAATACATCTATTTGCCTATCATATCCTTTATCTTCCTTCTTCTTTCATAAGCTATTTTTTACTCTTCAAAATAAAAAAACCAATGGATAAAAAATTACGAAAAAAAGTTTTTTATGCATTTTTCCTCCTGCTCTTTCTGACGGAAGGGATATATGCACAAAGCCAGTCCTCCACTTTCAGGGCAAATACGGATAACGTGTTTGTCATGCCCGGAGCCTATGCCCTGATTAACGTGCTGAACAATGACGAGCTGGGGGAATGTGAGGAAAGTACCGTAAATATTTCCGTAAAAACAGAACCGACACATGGAACCCAGCAGTTGAATGCAAGCAGTAAGATCATCCGTTATATTCCACAGGCCGGATGGATAGGCAAAGACAGCCTGAGTTATGAGCTGGAGTGTAACGGGAATACCAGCCTGGCGTGGGTGTATATCAACGTCAATGAGAAACCGGATAATATGGAGATGGATGTATGTGCAACTACCCCACCGGCAACTACTTGGGATATAGAGCAGGTCGGATATACAAATGAATATGTGCATGTATGGGCACAGCCTTTTGTCGGAGACATAGATAACGATGGACAATTAGAAATAATAGCCTTCAATCAGGTAAGTAACAAAGCCAGTAATGCGATCTATATTTTTAATCCGGACCTTACCCTTAAAAGAACTATCCCGACTCCCGTTATTGATGACTTTACAGTGTATCCTATCATAATTGCCGATGTAGACCGGGACGGTTATGGAGAAATTATTATCGGATCCGGCGCCACCGACGGATATAAACTATACTGTTATCGGTATGACGGCACTCTTATGTGGACCTCTGCTTATCCGTATTTCTACAGTACCCAACCGGTAACTAATCAGGGTAGTTCCGCAGGATTGATTATCGGGGATATCAATAATGACGGTTACCCGGAGATCGTGGCCGGTGACAGGATATTTGATGCGGTGACAGGAATCCTGCTGGCTGACCTTCCTACTGGTACTCCCCGGGCAGGCATGATGTCCTCCAATGGGTATGGTTACTTGCCGGCAATGGCCGATTTTGACAATGACGGGCAACTGGAAATCGCCTGCGGAAGCATGGTATACAAAGTAAATATTACGGACCGCAGTGCTGCCGGATACACATTGGGAAATAATACCGTAAGTATTCTCTCCGATGTATCGGCAGCCATAGGGGAGATACGTAAGGACGGCTTTACCTCCGTAGCGGATATTGACGGGGATGGATACCTGGATGTAGTAGTAGTAAATGGTTCTCCTATGAATGCAGGAAATGCTGCTTACAATCCTTCTGTTTTAATGTATGCCTGGAGCCCAAGAAAAGGCCAGGTACTGGCTTCGGTTTCTCCGCCTTCTGCCGGGACAACACGAATGGGGTCGAGAGCGTTTATCGGGGATGTAACAGGAAATGGGAAACCGGATATCTGCTTTACCTACGGAACAAACATTAATGGAACTGCCGGAGGCGGAATGGCCGGCTACAGTTATGACAAAACATCCGGTACTTTTGTTGAAATCTTTTCGGGTATTACATCCGATACTTCCGGCGCCACGACTATGTCCATGTTCGACTTTGACCTCGATGGAGAAGTAGAACTGGTGTATCGAGATGAAACAGACTTAAGGATACTGGATAAATACGGAAACGACAGGATGACATTCCCCTGTTTTTCATGGACACATACGGAATATCCGGTAATCGTGGATATTGACAAAGATAACCACGCGGATATTATCGTTTCAGGAGGATTAAGCCATGATGATAGTAGAAATAATAGGGTACGTCTTATTCATTACCGGCATCCGCAGAATACATGGGCCAAGTGCCGGACAATCAATCACCAGCATGCCTATAACCCGGTATATATCAATGATGACCTGACAGTTCCCAGATACCCGTTAAACCCTGCAACTGAATTCATAAGCAAAGATGGGACCAAAAGGAACAAGCCTTATAACCATTTCCTGCAACAGGTAACAGACCTGAACTCAGAAGGGGAAACCCTTTACCACGGGCCGGACCTGTATTTCGATAAAAACTTCCAAAATCAGATGAACTGGGATGTGAATACCGATAAGCTGGAAATAACCATCGGGATTAACAACAGGGGGGATGGAACCTATAGCGGAAACCTGCAGATCAGCACTTTCCTGATAGATGAAAACCAATCCCCTTTAGGAGAAACACTGGTAGGAGAAGTTACAAAAACGGGGATGAATATCACCCAGAACCAACTGGTAACAATCACATATGAACTGGATAATATCTCTACCCTGCTTACTTCTACCTCTTATACAAACTGGGAAATCAGGCTGAACTGGGATGAAACAGCGAAAGCATACCCTAAGGATATGGAAGAATGCCGGTATTATAACAATGTAACCAACAAGATATCCCTGGTAAAAGGGGAACATGTGATGTGCGAGAGTGACCCTTCAGATCTATCCACCTGTGAATGGGTTACACTCTCCCCGGCAAATGCCTATGACTATTACTGGTATACTACCGACCATCCTTCAGACAGGAGTGAAGCAATTCATACAGGAGATGCGATGCTCGTCTGCAAAGACAATACTCCTGTACAAACTTATTATATAGAAATATGGGATAAAGGAGGAAACCAGCTCCTGACAAATAAACTGGAAGAGGTAAAAGTCTACCTCTTCCCGGATTCCCTTATCTGGACCGGGCTTGCTGAGGACCAGGACTGGCATAACTATGAGAACTGGTACAATCCAAACAGCAGCCTTTATCCCAACGGAAATGTACCACGCGCATGTACAAATGTGCTCATTCCCGATGTAGTTAGCAACTACCCGGATTTAACACCCGGGAGAACACTCTATGACTATTATCCCACCAGTGAATGTGCAAATATCACCTTTGAGCACGGAGGGGAAATTGCACAGCCCAACAGCCTGCACTATGACGCGGCTTATATACAGCTAAGCCTGCTGGGAAACCGATGGTATATGCTTTCTGCCCCCCTGCAGGACCTATATCCGGGAGACTTCTATGTCCATGACCCCAATCCCTGTGACGACGATGTGTTCGTCTACACAAGGCTCTTCTGCATGGCAAACCCGCATACCAACCATTATGTAGCTGCAGACTGGACAGGAACTTTCCATAATCCTAATGTAGCAATGGGATGCGGCATGGGCTTCTCGGCATGGCTCGATGACAAGCAGCCCGATTTAAATATCCATGATTCAATCGCATTCACATTCCCGAAAAACGATCCTTACTACACGGTATACGGTACAAACTGTACACCCAACTTCCGGGTAAAGCTCGACAGGAACAATGAACACCGCTTTATCTTTGAGCCAAACCGCAACCCCGCTACGGGAGAGATTACCCTGTCCTCGGTGGCTACTGCCGCAGAACAGCTTACTATTGTGGGAAACCCCTTTATGGCCACATGGGATTTCGAACAGTTCTACAACTATAACTCCGCATATATTAAGCCTTATTATCAGATACTGGATGCCGATGACGGGAACTTCATTTCCTTCCATATCGGGGGAGCCTCTAGCGGCAACCTGACCCGGCACATTGCACCGATGCAGTCCGTGCTGGTAGAATCAACCAATCCTTTCTCTGAGCTTTATACATATGCCAGCATGACAACCACCCAGGCAGGGGCAAAGCTCAGGGCAGCGGGCACTTACCCTGCCCTGGACATACTGTCTGTATCCGCAACAAAGGGGGAACAAAGCAACAAAGCGGTGCTGGTACACCATGCGGAAGGGGTAAGGGAAGAAATGTTCCAGCCCGTGCCTAAAGTATTTATGGAGGATGTGACCACACCGGTTTCGGTATTCCTGATAAACGAAGAAGGCAAATACATGGATATCAGCCACCAAGAAAGCCTGGAAGGGAAATGCATTCCTATCGGAATACGCACCTGCGAGACTGGAAAAATCAGGCTGGATTTTGAAGGGACTAACCGATTTGCGCCGGAATATGAGGTATACCTGACAGATACCGCACAAGAGCAGCCAAAACAAATAAACATCCGCATCTTCCCCTATTACGAATTTGAGAAAACAACAGAGGAGCTCTTTATTCCGGATAGGTTTTACCTTTCATTTGTCAGCAGGACCACTGAGTACAGGAAACCGAAAGAACCGGTACTCAATACAGGAGTGGAAATATTCCCATCAAACGGAAAAATCAGCATCCGCAGTGTAGACGGTACTTTCTTGAAAGATGTAAAAATCTATGATCTGCAGGGAAAACTTATCTGGCAGCAAAACAATATAGACACATACCATACAGAAGTAAGCCTGCAAGGCAACCAAACCTGTATCGTAAAAGTCAACACCGAACAATCTTCAAAAACAAGGAAAGTATACATAAAATAAAAATATTATTATTCACTAAAAATAACGGTAGAATGAAAAAATTAATTTTCTCAATGCTTCTTGCTGTATCCACAAGCAGTGTTGTGGTAAAGGCACAGATGGATGTAAATGAAGCAACCATTAAGATAACAGATTTCTCGGAAGAAGCTTTTTCGGAAGGCACAAACGAATTTTCCTCCGGATCTGCAAACAGGGTAAAACTTACCTATGGGAAAACCGGCAGCTCCAATACATTCTCCATCACACAGGCAAATACTTTTTCCTGTGATGGGGACATCGGAAGCCACATTGCCAGCCTGGCTTACAGCACAACCAACCAGGATGACCATGCATATATCCAGGTTGAAAACACCGGAACCTCGAACATTACCCATGTGGCAGTCAGGGGATGGTACAACGTAGCGGGTGGGAATAATATGCTGACTTACGGCTACAGCACCACAACCGATGACGAATCGGAATTTATGGTCCCCATGTCCGAATGGGGATGGGAAGACACTCCGCTTTATTTTGACCAGTACTGTTCCATAGGGGAAACCTTTGATGAGACAAGCAGGTTCCATGTCCCGGAGGCAACATACATACGCATTTCCTCTTCCCCTTATTTTCCTAACCTACCCATGAACGTATTCGGTTATAGCAATACAAATGTAGCTGTATATGGGATTTATATATGGACAGATGATCAGGGAATACCCTCAGGCACAGTGGAACAGAACCAACAAGGACTTAAGATGACACATACCCAGGAGAACATCAGCTTCTCCCTTCCGGTTTCCCTGCAAATCCATGATTTGTCAGCAAGGGTCCTCCTACAGGAAGAACAAGTCAAACAGGCTTCCCTACAGAAGCTGGGAAAAGGAGTATATATTATGACTGCAAAAGCACCCAATGGCGAAACAATAACAAAAAAGATTTACCGGTAATAAAAGAAAAAAGATAAAATGAACAGAACTATGTTACAGAAATACGTCTTTATACTGCTCCTTTTTTTAGTTATATCCACACCTTCATTCTGCTGGTGGGAAGATAAAACAACACTTAAAAATATCCGGCAGTATGAAGCCTCTGTCTTTTATAAAAGTACTTTATCGAATAAAGAGAGCAGGGATATTTTCCAAAATGAATATTTTCAGGACAAAAAAACAACATTCGGTTTTGGAAAAGATGAAGATGGTCCACTTAATGCTCCTCCACCTAATATTGATGAAGACAGCACTCCTCAGAAAATGTTACCATTAGGAGAATATAGAGAAACGTTACTATATATTTTCTGCCTTTCCTTTTTTTATATAATAATACGGAAAAAAAAGAGAAAATATACACTTGCATAACTATCAGGCCGGAGAAAAGGAATATAAAGAAATTATCAGGAATCCTTACCATTCCTTTTCTTTAAATTACTTTACCTCCGGCTCTTTTTTACTTTTCGTTGATAAAAACCAGTAAAAAGCAATTATAAAAAAACAGATTTGGCAATTCCTAATTCCAGTTCTCTTAATTCTGCCAGTCCTCTTAATCGCCCGATAGCGGAATAACCCGGATTTGTTATCTTTTTCAGATCATCCAGCATCTGATGCCCATGATCCGGTCTGAGAGGAATAGAACATCCCCGTTGTTGCTGCACCAGTAATAATTCTTTCATTACTCCATACATATCTACGTCCCCTTCCAGATGATTTGCTTCGTAGAAGTTTCCTTCTTCATCGCGCTGCGTGGAACGGAAATGGACAAAATTTACCCGGTCGCCCAGGTTATGAAGCATCTCAGGAAGATTATTATCGGCTCTTACTCCGAATGATCCCGTACAAAAACACAAACCATTTGACTCGTTGGGAACCGCTTCCACCAATTTTTTGAAATCACTCTCTGTACTTACTATTCGGGGTAATCCTAAAATTGCGTATGGAGGATCGTCCGCATGGATAGCCAGCTTCACTCCTACCTCATCGGCAACAGGAGCAATTTCTTTCAGGAAGTCAATGAGGTGGGCCCTTAATTTTTCTTCATCTATCCCCTTATATCGATCCAGTTGCCTTTGGAATTCTTCCAGCGTAAAACTTTCCTCCGCACCCGGCAGACCGGCAATCATATTCCGGACCACTAGCTGTTTATCCTCTTCCGTCATTGTCCGGAAGCGGGTTTCTGCTTTTGCTTTTTCTTCTTCCGAATATTCCTTTTCAGCTCCGGGCCTTTTTAACAGAAACAGGTCAAATGCAATAAAAGCAGCCCGTTCAAAGCGTAACGCTTTAGATCCATCCGATAAAGGATAAGCCAAATCCGTTCTGGTCCAGTCAAGTACCGGCATAAAATTATAAGTCACTGTCTTTATGCCGCAAGCAGCCAGGTTCCGGATACTCTCCTTGTAATTTTCTATATATTTCCTGTAGTCACCTTCCTGAGTTTTAATATATTCATGTACAGGCACACTTTCCACTACAGACCAGGTCAATCCTACTTCCTCAATCATTTCTTTTCTTTTCCGGATTTCCTCCACCGGCCAGACTTCACCATTCGGTATATGATGTAAAGCAGTTACAATTCCGGTTGCTCCCGCCTGTTTAATATCCCAAAGCGAAACCGGATCATTCGGTCCGTACCAACGCCATGTTTGTTCACAAAAAATCATATCGTTTATTTTAAAAGTAAAAAAATAAAAGGCATAAGGTAAAATATGAAAAGTAAAAAGTAAATCTCAAGCTTCTGCTTTTACGTTTTACTCTCTACCCTTTACCTTTATTTATTATATGGAAAAAGAATCAAATCCTCCATCTATTACCAGAATTGTTCCGGTTACGAATTTAGAAGCCTCACTGCTAAGGTAATGCAAAGATCCCAGCAATTCATCGGCCTCTCCGAATCGCCGGAAAGGAGTATGGGCGAGAATAGTCCGTGCTCTGTCCGTATAAGAACCATCCGGATTCGTCAGGAGCGCCCTGTTTTGATCTGTAATAAAAAATCCGGGTGCCAGCGCGTTTACCCTGAATCCATCACCGAATTTAACAGCCAGTTCACCAGCCATATATTTTGTGAAGTTAGCTACTGCCGCTTTTGCAGCTCCATATCCGGCCACTCTTGTTAAAGGACGCAGGGCCGACTCCGAAGCGATATTGATAATGTTACCGGCTTTATTTTCCACCATTGCTTTAGAAAAAACCATTGTCGGAAGTACGGTTCCGAAGAGATTCAGATCCACCACTTTTCTGAAAGCATCCATTTCCAGGTCAAAAACAGTCTGTTCCGGTCCGATCGTAGCTCCTGGCATATTCTCTCCGGCTGCATTTACAAGAACATCAATACGACCATATCGGGCAAGAATATCATTTTTGTTTTTTTCCAGTACTTCCTTATTCAAGACATCCGTAAGAAAAAAAGAAGCTTCGTTCCCGGCTTGTTTAATTTCTTCCTCCAAAGCAAGGCCTTTTTCTTCTTCTCTGTCCAGAATTACGACTTTCGCACCTTGCTCTGCCAGATAAACAGCCATACTTTTTCCGAGGATACCACATCCTCCGGTGATAACAATTACTTTCCCTTCAATACAAAAAAGATTTGTTTTCATGTATGTTGATATTTAGTGTTAATATTTAAAATTGTTGTAATACCGAATGTTTTCTTTAATAAGAATATCAATCGGCATATAATTCATTTTATCTATTGCTTTATTAAAAATCAAATAATTTCCAAGTGCTTTTATTCCGTTATATCCCTGCATTTCGGCACGTTGAGCAATAAGATAATCGATGAGGCCATTTTCCAGCGCTTTCACATTTTCGACAATCGTATCATACCCGATCAGTTTTATATTTGGATGCAACAGGTCATTCTTCTGAAAAGAAGAAACCAGTTCATGGATCCGTGAATTAAAGACGACAAAACCGGTTAATTTATCTTTCCGTTTAAGAATTTCCACCACTTCATTATCCGGAAGACCTTCTTTTGAATACTCCAGAATATGCACCTTTCCGTTAAAGCCACTTTCTTTGAGATATTCCCGGAAACCTTTTTCCCGGGCACTTACCTGTGTAGATGATTGATCTGCTTTTAACTCATAATGAACAAGAACAATATCCGAATCCATATTTATCTCTTTTAGAAGCAGTTTGGCGGCAATAGCACCACTCCGATGGGAATCCGCACCGAAGTAAGCCAGATTATTCTGTCCCGGAATATTAGCATCTATATATATATAAGGTATTTCCTGTTCATCTAATTCCTGAGAATATTCAATTACTTCTTCACCGAAAA
Source organism: Candidatus Azobacteroides sp. (assembly GCA_021201815.1). Classification (GTDB taxonomy): domain Bacteria; phylum Bacteroidota; class Bacteroidia; order Bacteroidales; family WRGA01; genus WRGA01. Next base: position 23,966 of record JAJQEC010000143.1, read on the forward strand.
GAGTTGCGACCAGCAATCCGTCGAACTTCTCTTTTTTTATATCTTCGATGGCCCGGATAAAGTCTTTCCGGTCATACTGGTCATAAAAGAATTGTTTAAGCACTGCATGAAATGTCTTTAGTTCTCTTGCGGCAGATTCAATACCTTCATTTACATCTTCCCAGTATTCTCCTTCTTTAAAAGAAGGTGTCAGGGAAACAAAAGTGTAGATGCGTTTTTTTGCCAGTGAACGTGCCATGATGTTCGGTTCATAATCCAATTGCTGGAGCACCGCTTCTATCTTCCGTTTCTTTTCTTCGGAAACCCTTCCCCGTTTATGTAGTACCCGGTCCACTGTTCCCGGAGAAACACCTGCCATACGGGCAATATCAATAATACGGATAATTTGATTCGAGGCTTTTTTCTTCCTGTTTCCAGGATCATTTACGGGCATACCTTTCAATAATCTAAATTATAATTCATTTATTATCACATCACAAAGATACGATTGTTTTGTTCCGGAACAATAGTGTGCACGCACACATTTATAAAACAATTGTACATAAACGTATAAAAGATAGGGAATTACTCCCAATAATTAAAATATGTAAAAAAGAAATTTTCTTAAAACAACAGGAAATAACAAGGAAGTATTTTATTTAAATAAAGGAAGTAGGAAGTAGAAAATCATATTTCTTCCCTGCATATAGAAAACAGGAAAGAAATATACGAAGCTTTTTTGTTTTATATCCCTTCCAATTCACCTTTTCCCTGGCGGGTAATCACGGGTTCATCACCGGTACAATCTACAATAGTAGAAGGTTCTACTTCACCGTATCCCCCATCAATTACGATATCCACGATATTTTCATATTTGTCGTGAATCAATTCCGGGTCGGTAGCATATTCAATGATATCATCTTCATCATGAATCAATGTCGTAAGAATCGGATTTCCTAATTCCCTCACCAGTTCCCGAATGATATTATTATCCGGCACACGGATTCCTACGGTTTTTCGATTCTTAAAAATTTTGGGTAAGGTATTATTTGTATTTAATATAAAAGTAAAAGGTCCCGGCAGGTTTTTCTTCATTAATTTAAAAGTAGGCGTATTTACTTTTACATATTCGCTGATATCGCTCAGGTCATAACAAATAATAGAAAAGTTGGCTTTCTTCGGATCAATCCCTTTAATTTTGCAGATTTTCTCTACTGCCCTTACATTTAAAGCATCGCACCCAATGGCATATACCGTATCCGTAGGGTAAACTACCAGCCCACCTTCCTGAAGGATATTCACAACACGGGTTATCTCTTTTGTATTCGGATTCTGGTTATAAATTTTGACTAACATAACGAATCTTATAAAGTATTCAGGGTGCAAAAGTAAAGAAAAAGCTGCAAATATAGCATGACACATTTATCTGCAGCTTTAAAGCTTTAAAAACATTCAATACAAAAACGATCAGAAAGGATTATTGTTCATTTACAGCCGGATTTATCCGTAAATTATATTTCCATGCTCGTCTTTATACTGATCAAAACTTTTGTTATACTGATCCATAGCCCTTAAACTCATTCCCATACTGGAGAATCCTCCATCGTGGAATAAATTCTGCATGGTCACTTTTTTTGTCAGGTCCGAGAACATCACAATACAATAATCGGCACATTCTTCCGCATTCGCATTTCCAAGCGGCGACATACGGTCTGCAAAATCCATCAGGCTATCCATTCCTTTTACCCCGCTTCCGGCAGTTGTCATGGTAGGAGACTGGGAGATTGTATTTACCCGTACATTTTTTTCCCTTCCGTAAATATAACCGAAACTTCGGGCGATTGATTCCAGCATGGATTTAGCATCCGCCATATCGTTGTAGCCGAATAAAGTACGTTGAGCCGCTACATAAGATAAAGCCAGAATAGACCCTCCTTCATTGATCGCATCCATTTTTTTTGCTGTCTGGATCATTTTATGAAAAGAGATAGCCGATATGTCCAGTGTTTTATTTAACATATCATAATCCAGATCATCATAAGGACGTTTCTTACGAACATTGGGAGACATGCCGATAGAGTGCAACACAAAATCAATTTTCCCACCCAGAATCTCGATGGATTTCTCAAATACCATCTCCAGGTCTTCCAGATTAGTCGCATCTGCCGGAATCACTTCCACATTCAATTGTGCTCCTAATTTACTGACATCTCCCATACGCACTGCCACAGGTGTATTTGTCAGTGTAATCATCGCGCCTTCTTCTACTGCTTTCTCAGCTACTTTCCAGGCGATAGACATGTCATTAAGGGCTCCGAATATGATCCCTCTTTTTCCCTTTAGTAAGTTATGACTCATGTTTCTTTTTTTAAAATTCGGCACAAAAGTAACAAAAATGAGCAACAAACAACTTCCTTTGTAAAGGAAAAGGTAAAAAGTAAAAAATAAAAGAGTTGAAAGCCTGGGTGAGGAAGGTAATGTTTCCTTACTTTTAAATAAATAATGTCGTCAATTTAAAAAAGTGTCCGTTGTTGACTTTTAGCAGGTAAGAAACAATTTAACCATCTGATCATAGCGGGGTGCAAGCTTCGTAGCTCCGTGTGACGCATCCCGGGGTAATGAAAATTTCCATTTTCCCGGCATTCGATAGAAGTGTAAGGGATAAGCACAGGTTTTCCGAGGAAGAAAAACAGATCATTGCCGTGAGGCCTCAGCTCACGGCACTATCGGATTAAAGATCATTTTATTATTTTTCTCTTATACAAAAAGACAACTACAACTCATACATAGATAAAAGACGTACTACGAGTTCCTTTTCGCTGAAATAAAATCATTTATTTCTTATCTTTGCAGCCACAAATCAAAAAGACATTATAAAAACGACATTACTTCTTATCTCATGAGTGAACAAAAAAAAGAAAAGAATGAAAACCTGTTGATTAATATTTTATTCAACATCGTTATTCCGGCTATTATATTATCCAAGCTATCCAAACCCGATTACCTCGGCCCTTTTTACGGATTAATTATCGCATTGTTATTTCCCGTTTCTTATGGAGCGTATGACTTTATCACAAGAAAAAAAGCAAATCCGATTTCCATTCTTGGTTTTGTAAGTATTCTGCTTACGGGAGTAATCGGCTTACTGGAATTCCCGGCAGAATGGATTGCGGTAAAAGAAGCTGCTGTCCCGCTGGTAATAGGTCTGGTTGTTTTAATAAGCATTAAAACCAAATATCCGTTAGTAAAAACATTTATTTATAACGACAAAATACTGGATACGGAAAGAATAAATACGATCCTGGACGAAAACGGAAATAAAAGGGAACTGGATAAGATGCTGAACCTGTCATCCATCTTCCTGGCATGTTCTTTTTTCTTTTCTTCCGTTCTTAATTTCACATTGGCAAAAATATTGATTAAAAGTCCGACGGGAACTGCGGAATTCAATGAAGAATTAGGGAAAATGACCGTATTGAGCTATCCGGTAATTGCCTTACCCTGCACCGCTATTATGTTGCTTATCCTCTGGTATGTGATCCGTTCCATCCGAAAATATACCAACCTTAGTGGAGATGAAATTTATTCACCGCAAATCCGGGAATCTGTCAATAAATAATACCGATAAAATAAGAAAAGAATTTAATAGGAATGCACTCATAAATTACAAATACAATGGAAAAGAAGAATAATAGCAAAATAATGGGAATCGGAATCGGTATATTTGCGATTATTTCGATAGGTCTTGTTGCATTTATCATTTATGGAATTAAGAAACAACAGCAACAAAAAGAAGAAAACCAACAAATTACTCTTACGCTTCCTTCTGAAATCCTTACGATCATCAACCGGAAAAATCATGCAAACCTGAAACCTCCCACGCAAAAAGAAGAAGTTCGTTTTAAAAACTATTTGTGTTTTCAGGCACATCCTTTTTTTACCGACACAGAAGCCTACTTGCATATTTATGACAGTGAAATGAATGAAAGGTTAAATCAGGCATATATTCCCGGAGCAACTATTGATGGGATTATTCTCTCCGATATGGGAACAGAAGTCGTAGGCTATTATTATAAAAGCAGTACCGCAGATGATATCATAAATTTCATTACCGGAGAAGAAAATAACCGCCATACAGATTCCTCCGGCAAAGAAGCCAGAAAATGGTACCGCTCTCTGATGTTTGTTACAATTCCCGAAGGTTCGGTGATTTATACGGATACCATCTGGGGAAGCGAACCGCCAAACTCTATTAAATCCCATGAAGTTGCCGGTACGGGCTCCTATCCTGCCGACGACGAAGTAGTAAAAAGAATCCGGGAAATTATAAAACACTAACTCTCACACCGGAAATCAATGAGATTATGGTCATTACATCCGTCGTACCTGGATAAAGCAGCACTTGTTGCCTGCTGGAGAGAAGGGCTGCTTGCCAGAAAAGTATTGTGCGGAAATACGAAAGGATACCGGAACCACCCGCAATTAATCCGCTTTAAGGAAGAGAATGATCCGGTTGCCCTTATGGACGTTTATCTAACCGGAATTTATGAAGAAGCGAAGAAAAGAAATTATAATTTTGATTCTTCTAAGATTAATCTCCTTTATGACAATGAAAAAATACCTGTCACAACCGGGCAGGTAGCTTACGAATGGGAACATCTTAAAAAAAAGCTGATGCAACGTGACCAAGAACGTTACCAGAAAATAAGTTCCCTGAAAAAAATAAACCTGCATCCTTTGTTCAGAGAAACCGAAGGGGAAATCGAGAAATGGGAAGTTCCTGTTCCCTGAATTTTCCTCATTTTCCTGCCTATTCAAACGTTTGCAGAGATTATTTCCCTTATTTAAGTTAATTCTTTTTTCTATCGCCGGAAAAATATTTCCTTTTGCACGCATTTTTACAACACGGAACAACTAAAAAGATACTGCATGGAAACAACACACGGAAATTTTTCTACCCCGAAAAACATTCCGGGAACATTTCATGTGGAGATACTTCAGTTTGTTTATCTAACACTATTATTATTGAAGCAATGAAACAACTATTTTTTTTATTTTTTACCGGAATGATAAGTATGACTCTTGCTGCACAAGAGTTAAAATCTCCTGATGGAAATTTTCTTCTCCACTTTTCACTAAACGCAGAAGGAAGCCCTGTTTACCAACTTTTCTACAAAGGAAAAGAAGTTATAAAGCCAAGTAAGTTAGGATTCGAACTAAAAAACCAGAAGACGGAAATAGAATTCGGAACCGAAATTAATAAACAGGAAAGCAATGATCCCCTCACTTCCTTATACGATCGTTTTTCTATTCTTAATACCACTACCTCCACATTTGATGAGACATGGCAACCGGTTTGGGGAGAAGAAAAAGAAATCAGGAATCACTACAACGAACTGGCTGTAAACCTACGGCAACAAGAAACAAACCGGGAAATGATTCTTCGTTTCCGTTTATTTAATGACGGACTGGGCTTCCGGTACGAGTTTCCACAACAAAAAGACCTGATTTATTTTATAATTAAAGAAGAACGGACTCAGTTTGCCATGACAGGGGATCATACGGCTTTCTGGATTCCCGGAGATTACGATACACAGGAATATGACTATACGACTTCCCGGCTATCGGAAATAAGAGGATTACTGGCTGGTTCCGTAACAGGCAATCTTTCCCAGACCATTTTCTCCCCGACCGGAGTACAAACTGCATTATTGATGAAAACAGATGACGGATTATACATCAACCTCCATGAAGCTGCCCTCATTAACTATGCTTGTATGAACCTGAATCTGGATGATAAAAATCTGGTTTTCGAATCATGGCTTACCCCGGACGCAATGGGAGACAAAGGTTATATGCAAGCTCCATGCACTAGTCCCTGGAGAACGGTTATTGTCAGTGATGATGCCCGGGATATCCTTGCTTCCAGAATAACTCTTAACCTTAACGAGCCCTGTAAAATTGAAGATACCTCCTGGATCAGGCCGGTAAAATACGTCGGAGTATGGTGGGAAATGATCACAGGAAAGAGCGAATGGTCTTATACATACGATTTCCCAAGCGTACAACTGGAAATTACCGATTACACAAAAGCCACTCCTCACGGAAAGCACGGAGCAACAACAGAAAATGTAAAAAAATACATTGACTTCGCTTCCGAACATGGTTTTGACGCTGTTTTGGTAGAAGGCTGGAATATCGGATGGGAAGATTGGTTCGGAAACTCTAAAGATTATGTATTTGACTTTATAACTCCTTATCCGGACTTTAATATACAGGAAATCCGGGATTATGCAAAAAGCAAAGGAGTGGAAATGATTATGCACCACGAGACTTCTGCTTCCGTAAGAAATTATGAAAGGCACATGGACCGGGCTTACCAATTTATGGTAGACAACGGATACCATTCGGTAAAGAGCGGATATGTCGGAAATATCATTCCCCGTGGAGAAAACCATTATAGCCAATGGCTGGTAAATCATTACCAGTATGCGGTAGAAAAAGCTGCCGAATATAAAATTATGGTAAATGCCCATGAAGCAGTACGACCTACCGGCGTATGCCGCACATGGCCAAACCTGATCGGGAACGAATCCGCCAGGGGCACGGAATATCAGGCATTCGGCGGAAGCAAACCGAACCATACTACCATATTACCTTTTACCCGGCTCATAGGAGGCCCGATGGATTACACACCCGGTATTTTCGAAATGGAAGTAAGCAAATACAACCCGGATAATAACTCCCATGTGAATACCACTATCTGTAATCAGCTTTCTTTGTATATAACAATGTATAGTCCGTTACAGATGGCAGCCGATCTTCCGGAAACATACAATAATTTTTCGGACGCCTTTCAGTTTATTAAAGATGTAGCCCTTGACTGGGAGGAATCCAGATATATAGAAGCAGAGCCCGGTGAATATCTGACCATTGCCCGCAAAGCAAAAGGAACAGATAGCTGGTTTGTCGGAAGCACAAACGGTGCCAATCCTCATACGGTAAAGATGGCTTTCGACTTTCTGGAGCCGGGAAAGAAGTATGTAGCCACGATCTATGCAGATACAAAAGATGCACATTACAAAACAAATCCACAGGCATACGAAATAAAAACAATACCTGTGACTAACAAATCAAAACTCACTCAGTATTGTGCTCCGGGCGGAGGTTTTGCCATCAGTATTTTTGAGAAGTAAGACTTATAATCAAAAATGCGCTGAGTTAATACATACTTACCGTAGATAAACCCTATCCTTTTGATAAAACCAAAAGGATAGGGTTTTTTAAACAGGGCTTATACATTAAAATTCCGGGGTCGATATGTTCCATTTCTACGGATACAAAAACAACCGGACTAACCCACAGGTTACCAACCCTTTATTGGCACTCTCGCCGTAATACGTATTACACCCCTGTTGTGATACGTATTTCACAGGGGTAGAAATACGTATTTCGATGAGGTAGAAATACGTACTTCTAAGGCATAGAAATACGTATTTCGACGGCATAGAAGTACGTACTTCGACGGGGGTGTGATACGTACTTCAAAGGCACCGGAATACGTATCACGGGAGGTATCTGAAAATGAAGCCTTTATCCTCTTATCATTCAACCTTTTATTCCGGTTTATTTCCATGCGGTGGAATAAGAAAACAACCTGACTGTTTCTCCTATTAATATGTATACTTTAAGAAGAAAAAAGAGCAAAAGAATAACCAGTATGGGAATGTTTCAGGCCTGATTTTCATAATAATAATCCGGTAATTTCCTCCGGAAAGTGCAATCGGTTGCACAGTTTTTTCCTGAGAAACCGGAACAAATCAAGAGAAAAAACAAATGATCTACTTTAAATTTGTGTATAACAATAAATATTAAAAAGTATACCTATAACTATCTGACAAATGAAACACAAATTACTTTTTCCCGGAAAAAGTTTCCTTAGAAGTTTTTTCACCTTTTGTTTATTTCTTTCTTTTCTGTCCCTACAGGCAGCTTCATTTATTGGCGGGCGAACCGATTTCAGGGATGAAACCATTTACTTTGTTATTACAACCCGTTTCTATGATGGCGATCCTGATAATAATGTCCATTGCTGGGATGGAAATAATCCGGGAGATCCTGCCTGGAGAGGTGATTTTAAAGGATTAATCGAAAAACTGGATTATATCAAAGCATTAGGATTTACTGCCGTATGGATCACCCCGATTGTCGAAAATGCCAGTGGATACGACTACCACGGTTATCATGCGATGAACCACAAAAAAGTAGATGAACGGTATGAATCGGAAGATGTGAAATTTCAGGATTTGATTGATGCGGCTCATGCGAGAGATATGAAGATTATTCTTGATATTGTACTGAATCACACCGGTAACTTCGGAGAAGAATATTTATGTCCCATGTTTAAAAAGGAAGGGAATCTATCTTCAGTTAACTGCATGAAGTTTCATGAAAATACAACGTTGCCTGCCAATTATTTCAGCCTGAACTCAGATGCACAGTACCAGACACGGCTGGCAAGGATGAAAAATACCGACGGACAGAATCACGACAAAAACAATTACTGGCATCATTATGGTAACTTCAACTGGGACGATATCACTGCCCAATGGGGACAGATAGCCGGAGACTGTGTAGATCTTAATACTGAAAATCCGGCTGTATATAATTACCTGGTAGAAGCTTACTCTCAGTTTATCGCGATGGGGGTCGATGGTTTCCGGATAGACACGGGACGGCATATTTCCCGTCTGGTTTTTAATAAAGTATTTAACGATGCCTTTCATGAAGCAGCAAGAAAAGCCGGGAAAACGGATTTCTTCATGTTTGCGGAGATCTGTACACGGGTAAGAGAAGTGTGGAACCGGGACCAACCGGGTATTTCCACTCCTTTCTATACATGGAAGGATTCAAAGAACTATCCATGGAGCGACGATCCTACCCCTTACTCTCAGATTGCCATTTATGAAAGTAATTTCGACCAGGCAGCAGCTTCCCTCACTAACCAGAAATCCTGTATCGATAATTATAACGATAATTTGTCGGTATCTGCACAACCTACCTCTCAAAACGCTTTCCTGAATGGAAATACCTATCGTACGGTCGATCATTCCATGCATTCGGGTTTAAATGTGATCGATTTCCCTGTACACTGGAACTTTAAAGATGCCCAGGATGCCTTTAATATAGCTCTAAGCGGAGATAAATATTATAATGATGCCACGTATAATGTAGTCTATGTGGACTCCCATGACTATGCTCCGGACGGTGCACCGGAAGGACAGCGGTTTAACCAGCCGCAGGATGTATGGGCGGAAAACCTTTCCCTGATGTACACATTCCGGGGAATACCCTGTGTATATTACGGAAGCGAAATTGAATTTAAAAAGGGTTACATAATCGATGAAGGCCCGAATATTAAGTTAATAGATTCCGGAAGAGCATATTTTGGCGGATACATTACAGGAGATATTCAGGTAAATGATTTCGCAGATTATACCAATGCGACCGGCAATATGTCCGTGACATTAAAACATCCCCTTGCCCTTCATATCCAACGGTTAAGCAAAATACGAATGGCTGTACCGGCATTACGAAAAGGACAATATTCCACAGAGGGAGTGTCCGGAACTCTGGCTTTTAAACGCCGTTATACAGATGCCACTACAGATAGTTACGCGTTGGTAACTATTTCCGGAAATGCTACCTTTAACAATATTCCTAACGGAACCTATACCGACGTGGTTACCGGTGATGTAAAAACAGTTACAAACGGAAGTCTTACAGCAAGTGTATCCGGAAAAGGGAATATCCGTGTATATGTCCTTACTACGGATAAAACCCCGGCTCCGGGGAAGATAGGAACGGATGGAAAATACCTGTATACTTCCAGTCCTGTAACCGTTTCTCAAGGTAATTATGATGGTAAGCAGGAAGCACTGACTACCGACCCGGAGACAGATGAACCTGGTCCTGATCCGGAAGATCCGGAAGAACCCATCTTATATGAAGGAGAATATGCCATCTTCTTTGAAAAAGCGGATTACTGGAACAGTACCGTATATACCTATGTATATGACGAAACTTCAGTTAGCAATGTCATTGAAATCACAGGAAGCTGGCCCGGAAGTGAAATGAAAAGCCTGGGAAATAACGTCTATAAATATACATTCAATAATCCGATAGGTGAATACGATAAAATTATGTTCAGTGATGGAACGAGACAGGTACCAGGCTCCGGAGAATCGGGCTGGCAGGTGCAGAACGGTGCTTATTACACAGTAAACGGAGTGTCCCATATTCTTTCTCCTATCTCTCCGGAAGATCCGGAAGAACCCATCTTATATGAAGGAGAATATGCCATCTTCTTTGAAAAAGCGGATTACTGGAACAGTACCGTATATACCTATGTATATGACGAAACTTCAGTTAGCAATGTCATTGAAATCACAGGAAGCTGGCCCGGAAGTGAAATGAAAAGCCTGGGAAATAACGTCTATAAATATACATTCAATAATCCGATAGGTGAATACGATAAAATTATGTTCAGTGATGGAACGAGACAGGTACCAGGCTCCGGAGAATCGGGCTGGCAGGTGCAGAACGGTGCTTATTACACAGTAAACGGAGTGTCCCATATTCTTTCTCCTTCGCCTACCGGTTACATACATCCGGAAGAAAAAAATACAGTTATATATGCGTATGCGGGTAACATCTACGTGGAATTATCTGCCGATCAGCCGGTCAGAATTACTTACATCGATGGAAGGGTAATACAGGATTCCGTACTGCCTGCCGGGATAAATATTGTCAGCGGATTATCCCAGGGAGTATATCTTGTAAATGGCAAAAAACTATTCCTTTGGTAATAGAGGAAGAAACCTGATAAATGTATGTGTTTTTGGTAAATCCCGGAATACGCTTACTTTTGTAAGCCATTTCGGGATTTTTATGTGAGTAGTAAAAAGAAAGGAATAAGAGGATGGGTATCACCAAACCCCTCCCCTTTGACGAAGTCAAAGGTACTCCCCTCGTACGTTTGCAT
>JAJQEC010000075.1 GCA_021201815.1 Candidatus Azobacteroides sp.
TAGCAAAACAAATTTGATTATTTACATAGTATCTTCTTCGAGGGGAGAGTTGGTGAGAGGCTAAACCCCTACAAAACTACGACTGTTTTGCAGTCGGGAGGGAAGCAGCCTCGGAAACGGATCGGTTAAAAGAAAACCGGATTTACATCCACCACATTACCCTCAAAGCCACGGAGTGGCGCCATGTCATTAGCCGTGCTGCCTTAGCACACGGTTCTCTTATTTACGTCCGGCTATATTGTTTTGGTTTCATGCCGAGGTGTTCTTTAAAGACTCTCGAAAAATGGCTGAGATTGGTAAAACCCAGTTGATACCCTACCTCGGAAACCGAAAGCTTTTCTTCTTTCAATAAGCGGGCAGCTTCCTGCATTCGGAATTTCTGGTAATAACTGAAAATACTATCCCCGAAAATTTGTTTAAACAACCGTTTCAGTTTGGTGGGACTCATATGGGCAAGGGTTGCCAGATCTTTAATCTTTGGAGGACTACCCGGATAGGCAAGTATGTGCTCTTTTACTTGATAAATAGTTTGTATATCCTGACTGTTTAAAGCATACAGGTGTTTCTCGTCCCGTTTTTCCAGTTCCATCAATAGCCTGCAAATCAATTCTTCTGCTTTTACCCGAAGAAAAAACAATTGGAAAGTTTCATTCACCGACTCGGTTAAAATCTCATTCACGATTTTTTGTAAAGAAGGATAAATTATCTGTTCGAACAGCAAAGGCTGTGTATTCTGTAATAAGCTTTCCAGTACCGGCGACTTTTCCGATAAGTCAAATAGTCCGTTTAGATATTCTGCGTCTACTTCTATATTGATAGTCGATGTATTCGTATGAATTGAAATTACCTCTTCGGTATTTATATGGCTGGTTGCAATCAAGACCGAAGGGATACTCTCCGGTTGCTTTGACGATTCCAATATTCTTGTTTCAGGAAAAATATTCCTGAATTTAAAAACGATCATTCTCCGGGCAGATAGCACATCGGAGTTTTTAACCGGGATATCTTCATTCAGTTCATAATCACTGATAATCATTCGGATTTGCTCATTAAAAACAAATCCTGTACAATGCCCCCGGCCGAATTGTTCGGGTATGACTAATTTCCGGCCTTTTAATTCTGTCCCTAATAAATAGGAAAGCCTGATCAGGATATCGGGTATTGTGTGCTGTATCTTTTTTATCATAAGAAGTCTTTTATGACTATTTATGTGGCAAATATAGCTATTTTGTCTCTGAAATCCCTTGTAGTTTTGCACTTACAATTGATAATACAGGATTTCCGGAATTCAATTAGTAAATAATGTATCAAATAAAGAAGTGTAAAATGAAAACCATATATACAAAACAAAAAGCTTTTTCAAAAGATTTCAAACTTGTTGCGGCAGGACAGATTATTTCTATATTCGGAAATCAGATAGTGAGGTATGCCCTTCCACTTTATCTGTTGAATCAGACAGGCTCAGCAGCTTTATTCGGCTCTATTCTTGCTGTCGCCTTTCTTCCTATGCTATTGCTTTACCCGGTAGGAGGGATAATTGCCGACCGTTTCAATAAAAGAAATATCATGGTGATCCTGGATTTCAGTACCTCAGTGCTTATTTTTCTGTTTTATATCCTGTCAGGTAATGTGGATCTTGTTTCCCTGTTGGCTGTTACAATGATTATTCTTTATGGCATACAGGGAGCTTATCAGCCTGCTGTTCAGGCAAGCATTCCATTGTTGGTACAGCTGGAACACCTTATGCAGGGAAATTCGATCATTAATACGATTACTTCTCTGGCAAGTATGGCCGGGCCGGTAATCGGAGGGATATTATTTTCTGTTGTCGGTTTAACTCCTATTTTGTATGTAAGCATTGGCTGTTTTTTATTTTCCGCGGTAATGGAACTGTTTATCCGTATTCCATTTGAAAAGAGGGAGACAACGGGAAACTTATTTGTTACCGGTTTTGCTGACCTTAAAGACAGTTTCCGGTTTATGTTTAAGAAGTTGCCTGTTCTTTGGAAAGTATCATTGGTCTTTTCTTCTATCGGGTTGTTTCTGACATCTTTGATTTTAATAGCGGTTCCTGTTCTCATTACTCAATACATAGGATTTGATCCGGACACTGCCAATCGATTATATGGATATGGGCAGGGGATAATTGCTGTTGGGGCAGTATTGGGAGGCATACTGGCCGGAGCATTATCGAAGAAATTGAAATCAACGGCAATTCCTTATGTGCTGGCCGGATGTGCGTTGTCCGTTTTTTCTGGTGGTGTAGCACTGCAGGTACTGGAAGAGCCCATGCATATTTATCTTGTTCTGCTGTCAGGTTGTGGCTTGTTAGTAGCCCTATCAACCGTATTCCAGATTCAGATCATGTCATATATCCAGATTTTAACACCCAAAGAGTTAACCGGCAAAGTTATTTCCTGTGTAATATGTATTTGTATGGGAGCCATGCCTGTCGGACAGTTTGTATATGGATTTGTTTTTGAAAATGTGACAGAAGCCGTCTGGCTTCCGTTTTATGTAGCTGCTTTGATTGTGATCGGAATCAGTTTTTTTACCCGCCGTCTTTTCTATGGGATTGATTCACTGGTGACCGGGGAAAATTCAGAAAATCAGCCTGTTTGCATCTGAGATATTTTACTTTTATAATATGTCAGTTATAATACGTCAGTGTCAACATCTTACCAGCCGTGGTACTTTAATCCATAGGGATGAGGTTTCGTGATCTCCTTCATCCACATTCTCGTATGAGTCGAGCCCATAAGTATAAAAAATATGAATGCGCTGCAACTAAAGGGACGCTGAGGTGCATTCCGGTTTAACTATCTCCTGGTGTCTTTCTTAACCCCATATTTGTGGGCTGATGCCTCACGGATAATAAGATGCCGTTACTGACATGACCGGATAAGTCTAAAAACCGTTCCTTATTTATTCGTTTTTGAATGAATTTTATTGTCAGCAACTCGGGTGGACAGGATAGGGTACCAATCCATGGGTCAGGCTTATGTATTATCTCCGGAAAACCTATCCTGCTATACCCTGTTTTAACAAATAAACAGGGCAATAAAAACTCTTTTGATTATTTGTTTTTTAGCGGTTAAACCTCTACTTTTGCGTTCGTAAAACGAAACAGAATAGCAAATCACTTCAATTTCTTGTATTCATTTCAAAATCAAAATAATAAAACTTAAACTCAACTATCTATGTGGTTACTTAAATCGTCTATTGGGAGAAAGCTGATTATGAGTATTTCAGGGCTTTTTCTTGTGGTCTTTTTGTTAGTGCACATGAGCATTAATTTAGTTTCCGTTTTTTCGGAAGAACTTTATAATGAACTGTGTCATTTTATGGGGACCAATCCTATTATCCAGGTTATGGTGCCGATCCTGGCAGCAGGTTTTGTAGTGCATATCATCTATGCCATTATTCTTACCCTGCAGAACCGGAAGGCAAGAGGAGACAGTAAATATGCTTCTTCCAACAAATCCGATGTTACCTGGGCTTCTAAAAACATGTTTGTGCTGGGAATTATTGTCTTGGGTATCCTCGGAATACACCTGGCTCATTTCTGGGCAAAAATGCAATTGCCGGAATGGACAGGAGGAGAGGGAGAACTGGGATATACACTTGTTTCCAACTTATTCCGTAATCCGGTGCACGTAATTTTGTACCTTGTATGGCTGGCCGCTTTATGGTTTCACCTGACACACGGTTTCTGGAGCGCTTTCCAGACAATAGGATTCAACAATAGTATCTGGTATACCCGCCTGAGAACAATCGGTAACATTTATGCGACTGTTGTATGTGTAGGATTTGCCATTGTTCCGGTTTTCTTTGTATTAGGATTGGATAAATACTGCCGTTAATATCCGGTTTCTTTTTCTTTATTTTATCCGATTTTCAACTTTATAAAAAGTAAAAATATTATGACTACAATAGATTCAAAAATTCCAAAAGGCAATCTGTCCGAAAAATGGAGCGAATATAAATCTCACCAGAAACTGGTGAACCCGGCAAATAAACGCCGTTTAGATGTGATCGTAGTAGGAACCGGTCTTGCCGGCGCTTCTGCTGCTGCCTCTCTGGGGGAAATGGGATTCAATGTATTAAATTTCTGTATTCAGGATTCACCTCGCCGGGCACACTCTATTGCTGCTCAAGGAGGTATCAATGCGGCTAAGAATTATCAAAATGACGGGGACAGTGTGTACCGTTTATTTTATGATACCATAAAAGGGGGTGACTACCGTGCACGTGAGGCAAACGTATATCGTCTGGCAGAAGTTTCCGGAAGCATTATTGACCAGTGTGTGGCTCAGGGTGTGCCTTTTGCCCGCGAATACGGAGGCCTGCTGGATAACCGTTCTTTCGGAGGGGCACAGGTTTCCCGTACCTTCTATGCAAAAGGACAGACCGGTCAGCAGTTATTGTTAGGTGCATACTCTGCATTAAGCCGTCAGGTCGGAAAAGGTTCCGTAAAATTATATACCCGCTATGAAATGCTTGACCTTGTTGTTATCGAAGGAAGAGCACGTGGAATTATTGCAAGAAACCTGGTAACAGGCAAAATCGAACGCTTTGCTGCTCATGCGGTAGTAATTGCTACCGGTGGATACGGAAATGCTTTCTTCCTCTCTACCAATGCAATGGGTTCTAACGGTTCGGCTGCATGGCAATGCTATAAAAAAGGAGCCTACTTTGCCAATCCTTGTTTTGCTCAGATTCACCCGACCTGTATTCCGGTACATGGAGAATTTCAGTCCAAACTGACTTTAATGTCAGAATCTTTACGTAATGACGGACGTATCTGGGTTCCTAAAAAGAAAGAAGATGCCGAAGCAATCCGGAAAGGAAAACTGAAACCAACGGACCTGAAAGAAGAAGACCGGGACTATTACCTGGAACGCCGTTACCCGGCTTTCGGAAACCTTGTTCCGCGTGACGTTGCTTCCCGTGCTGCTAAAGAACGTTGTGATGCCGGTTTTGGTGTCGGATCAACAGGACTGGCGGTTTACCTTGATTTCTCAGACGCCATCAACCGGTTAGGACGGAGCGTGGTAGAAGCAAGATATGGAAACCTGTTCCAGATGTATGAAAAGATTGTAGATGATAATCCGTATGAAACTCCTATGATGATTTATCCTGCTATTCATTATACCATGGGTGGAATCTGGGTAGATTACGAATTACAGACTTCTATCCCCGGGTTGTTTGCTGCAGGAGAAGCCAATTTCTCCGATCACGGAGCGAATCGTCTTGGAGCTTCTGCATTAATGCAGGGTTTAGCTGACGGTTATTTTGTTCTCCCTTATACCATTCAGAATTATCTGGCTGACCAGATCCAAGTGCCGAGATTCAGTACTTCTCTTCCTGAATTTGATGAAGCAGAAAAGGGGATTAATGATAAGATTCAGAAACTAATGAATATCAAAGGAAGCCGTTCCGTTGATTCTATTCATAAAGAATTGGGTCTTTATATGTGGGACTTTGTCGGAATGGCACGTAATAAAGAAGGGCTGAAAACAGTATTGGAAGACATCCAGAAAGTCAAAAAAGAATTCTGGTCGAATGTCCGCATTCCGGGAAGTGGTTCGGATCTGAATACAGAATTGGAAAAAGCATTGCGGTTGGCCGATTTTATAGAGATCGGAGAATTAATGGCTAGGGATGCACTGATGAGGGAAGAGTCTTGTGGAGGACACTTCCGTGAAGAATACCAGACACCTGAAGGGGAAGCGTTGAGAAATGATAAGGAATTTTCTTTTGTGGCCTGCTGGAAATATACAGGAGAAGACAAAGAACCTGAATTATTGAAAGAGCCGCTTGAATACGAATATATTCAGGTACAGCAACGGAACTATAAACAATAAACCTGTTATTAGTCTGACATTTGTATTCATTATTAAAAAATTAACACAATGGAAAAAACAATAAATATAACCCTGAAAGTCTGGAGGCAGAAAGACGCCAGAAGCAAAGGTGCATTTGAAACATATTCCCTGAAAGATATCTCTACAGAAAGTTCCTTTCTGGAAATGCTGGATATTCTGAACGAACAGTTGATAAATGAGGGAAAAGAACCGGTGGTGTTTGATCATGACTGCCGGGAAGGTATTTGCGGAATGTGTAGTTTATATATAAACGGTCATCCGCACGGACCGGACGAAGATGTTACTACTTGTCAGCTCCACATGCGTAAATTCAAAGATGGAGAAACTATTACTATCGAACCCTGGCGTTCTACTGCTTTTCCTGTTATCCGGGACCTAATAGTAGACCGGACGGCTTTCGATAAGATCATGCAGGCCGGTGGATTTGTTTCTGTGAATACAGGAGGAGTACCGGATGCTAATAGTATTCCTATTTCAAAAGTGGATGCAGATGAAGCTATGGATTCGGCTTCGTGTATCGGATGTGGTGCTTGTGTCGCAGCTTGTAAGAATGCCTCTGCCATGTTATTTGTTTCTGCAAAAGTAAGCCAGTTGGCGCTTTTGCCGCAAGGTAAAGTAGAAGCTGCAAGACGGGCAAAAGCCATGGTGGCAAAAATGGATGAGCTGGGATTTGGTAACTGTACCAACACGGCAGCTTGTGAAGCAGAATGTCCCAAAAATGTCTCTATCAGTAATATTGCCCGTTTAAACCGTGAGTTTTTAAAGGCGAAACTGAAGGATTAATTATTCTCTTTTTTAATATAATGAACAAACAGGCTGAAAGTTTTCTTTTCAGCCTGTTTTTTTATATTTTCCTACTATATATTCTTCCTTCCCTTTTTTCTCTGTCTAGCCTGCATCTCATTGGTGTAAGATGTGATTCGAATTCTTTTATTCAGAGGAATAATGGAAATAATTAACGCGAATCATTTACCGGCACAATAAATAATTTTTCACTACTGGTAATTTTTCTCTTTGGTATTCCTTTTTTTGTAGTTTTCAAGGTCTTATTTTTCTTATATATATTCTCTTGTTATATAAATACTTCTCTTGTCTTATAAACTTAAAAGTGAATTAAATATTTCTTCTGTTTATAATATTAATCAATAAGAAATCTCTTGATTAAATT
>JAJQEC010000089.1 GCA_021201815.1 Candidatus Azobacteroides sp.
TAAAAAAATAAGAAGGAAAATATTGCGTAATTAAAGAAGATTTTGTATTACGCGCACAGGTTAGTAAATTACTTAGTGAGTGTAGTCTCTCTCTCTAATACAATTCGGTTAACTTCCAAATTATCAGAAGAAAAAGAAGGGATAAAAAGTATATTTTCGAGAGATAAATGCATTTTATTAACCTTATTTTGTTGGATACGTTAAAAACGAGTAATTGCTACTTTGTTAAATGCTGGGTGCAAATTTAGATAAATATTTTAAAAAACAAAGGGAATCTTTTGTAAAAAACTCTTCCCTCTTTGAAGGGAAGTACCCTTTCCGCAGGAAAGGGGGAAGGGTTAACCCACGGATCATAACCCGGAATTTATCCGGAGGTTTTATAATTTTCTTTTCGAGTTGCCCGACTGAGCTTCACCCAACCCCACCCCTTTTGGCGAAGCCAAAAGGTACTCCCCTTCTCCGAAGGGGAGAGCTGGTGCGCAGCTCATCTTTGGGTACATGCAAAAGATAAAATACCCGGGCCTCTTCCCTTCCCTGAAGGGAAGTACCTTTTTCTACGAAAAAAGGGAAGGGTTAATCCACGGTTAGTAACACCTGGCTAGTCAGTTCCTTACACTTTTTTCTTTTTTCTCTTTTTCCCGTAAACAAACACCATACTAACCCCAAGCGCCAGAAACACAGCGTATTCCTTTGTATTCATCGGAGCCTGTATCTTTTGTGCAGTGCCTTCCTCACCGGGAGGCGCTGCGGAAAGAGAGGGTTCTTCATCCTGGCTGAAAAAGCGATCAGTTGTTTTCAACGAAAACACACTTTCCGGCTGCTGTCTTTTTTTTCCCTGATCTTGAATCATCTTTTTGTGGTTTCCCGCATCGTTTTTATCTTCTGTTGTAAAATAAGACGATTCTTTTTCCCATATCGGATGTGCGGTTAGTTGTGTACCAACAAAGAAAAAAGTTAGAAAAGGGATAATAAAGATTGTGGAACGTATTTTTCTTTTGTTTCTAATTTTAGAATATATAGTTGCAATCGTTTTCATATTTTCAGATAATTATTTTCTTTATTACTGTCTGTCCGTTTTCTGCTATGGCTTTTATTATATATATTCCCGATGGCAGTTGGGGCAATGCCACGCTTTTATCGCAATGATAATGTCCTATGCTTTCCCCGGCTATATTATATAAGGTAACCTCTGCCGGTTGGGTTGTATAAATGGTCTGTTTAGAAAAGGAAATGGTCAGGCTGTCTTGCTGCCGGTTGTTTACCGAAGTTCCCAACCCGTTATCTTCGACATAAATGTAAATGGCCTGTATCACGGGTCTTTGCTCAAACTGGGATGGGGTGATATCCCCTGTCCCGTTTGAAAAGCGTAACCTGAGGGTTTTAATCTCTCCTGTCAGCCCGAACCAAAACTCCCACATTTCCCTTAAGTCGGTGGATTGTATTTCGGGACAGCTTGCATTGTTTCCCTGTAGTGATTTGAGCATGTAATTCTCCAGTGCACTTTTTTTAGCATAACTTTCATAGGCTGCATCGCTTTCCGGGCTGAGGATGGTACTGCCATCCAGAAGAAGATAGGCTGCATTGCTGTTATGGGCAGAGCTTCCGATAATTTCTATTCTGGTAATTTGCTCATTCCCTTGGTTTTGAATTCTTATCCATGAATACTCCCCGGCAGCGTGTTGAGGATTACCACTGAACATCAGCCCCAGCATTTCCCTAGCTATGCCGGAAGAGGTAAAGCACTGGTTTGTCAGGGAGGTTGTTTCCATCCCATAAGAGTCAATGATTATTCTTCCGTTGTAATAGGTACCGTTGATACCGTCAAAGGTTTGGTTAGCTTCCGGCATTTGAATGGCTACTGCCAGTTTATCCTCCGCTTTACCGGAGAAGGCGGAGAGAAAAGCCATCAGGCTGATACATAAATACATTTTCTTCATTTTATTTTCTTTTGTTACTCTCCTGCTACACATCAGGTAGCAGGAGAAAGTTATTAAACTATACAGATTACTCCCTGACCAGTATTTTAGCTGTAAATACTCCTTTTTGTGTTGCCACATTCACAAGATATATCCCTGCTTTTGAAACGATCGTTGTGTGGGTTGCATCTTTTCCCTCTCTTTTTTCAGTAACCTTTCTTCCATTCAAATCATAGATGGTTACTTTTTCAAGGCTGCTTCCGTCGGTTGTTGCGATATGGATATGACTGTTTGTAGCATATGCTTTTAATGGCATATCTGATGAGAGTATTTCAGGCAGGCTTGTTCCCTGTTTTAAGAATCGTAATTCAAAGCGATTGTCAAATACTTCTTCCGAAGTTTTCTCAAAAGTGGCCATTGATCCCTGTCTGAGGTTTTGGCAAAAGGCAGGGTTCTCCCTGTCACATAGGTAAATGTCATATTCCTGTGCGAAAGAAGAAAGGCCAGCCACATTGATGCGGAACTCTCCGTTAACCGAAGTCCTGACCCCTACCGGGATACTTACCCCATCCAGCCCTATGAGGTAGTTCAAGTCCAGGGGGATTCCTTCCTCTGAGAGGGTGTAGATATTTACCGCCTGGTTTTTGTATTTGAGGAATGTTTTTGCGATGCTTTCCCTGCCTGTGCTTATTGCATTGGGAGAATAAACAATTAGTGTTTTATTTACTTCCTTTCCCCGGTACACCTCGATGGCCAGTAACTGAGTATCTTTTTTATCACTGGTTGCGGCCCGCAATGTTTCCTCTTTTCTTGCCGAAGTCATGGTCGCCGGGTTTGCAGTCAGGAAAGAGAAATTATCGGCGGCCTCCACGATAAAAGCCTGCATGGGTACAATCCATCCGTTCAGGGCCGGACTTCCTGTGGATGCGCCTCCGTATTTGTACATAATGAAACTTCCGTCTGTCTTGTCCAGTATTTTATAATGGTTTTTTATTTTTGTGGAGTTCGCCTGATAGAATTCATCGAAAGATAAATGCGACATAAATGGGTTCCCGATAAGCAGTTGTTTCCCTGCAGTACCGGAAAGCGGCATTATAATCTCTCCGGTCGAAGAATTATAGTTTTCTTCAAAGATAAAACGGTGCTCGTTTCCTCGTACTACCGGTACGTATTTATGCGCTCCGCCTTCTTCATTATAAATTGTATATATTACATCTTTTTTCGGGAAGTCAAAGGTATGGGAAGTCACTACATTTTCTGCTTGGTCATTATCTACCCACAAGGAAAGTCCCTGTCCTAAGGAAATGTTAACATCGGGGTTATGGAATAGCCCTGTCCATGCGTCCTCATCTGTGATCCCGGTTTTAGGGTTTGGTTGTGCATAGAGCCTGGTGTATACTTTCACCTCGTCGTTGTGCGGGTTAGGGTCGTTTACATAATAATCCCCGGTATAGAAATGCTGCAGGGGGGCAGCGATCATATACCACCTGTTCGCATCGAGTTTCAGTTGTACATACACTTTGTTGTAGTGCAGGCTATCGGGCACTGCTATTGCCCCGCCATGTTCAAAGTGGATGTTATTACATTCGCTTCTTGTATATGCTTCTTCCGAATATACGGTCACCGAAGGGGAAAGGTCGGGGTACACATCCATTGCTGCCGGTATCAATACATTGGTGCATTTCCGAGGAATGTTTGCCGTGGGGTATGGGTTTGGTACGGGCGCATTTGGGTTAAACCAGTTTTCGGGGTTGTGCCAGTTTCCGTCATTTCCTGATCCCGTCCAGATAAGGGAATCAGGAGCCAGCAAGATGGTCACGGTATCTCTGACAGATGTTAATTTTGTACTTCCGTCCATGGTGTATACATCAATGTAATATTGCTGTATCAGGTCGCTGTTTTTTGTTATTTCTCTGGTATCTCCTGTATGGTCCGGGATTGCGGTATTGTTACCCGGGTCATACCAGAAGAACCGATAGGTGTCGGTAGGCGTGATGGTTACTGTTTCAGTTTCTCCTTCACAGATTACTCTTTCTCCATAGCTGAAAGAAATTTTATCGGTGTAGTTATTCCAGTAATTACATTCGTCGGCCCCATAGGCAAAGGTCGGCATATTATTCCCTGCCTGGTCTTCCGCATTAAGGAAAACATACCAACTATCATAGGCAGGCAGGGTTAAGGAGGAATATCCGGGTATGTAATAAACAATTTCTTTTGTTTCCCCGACTGTGATAGTTACATCCACAGCTTCCTGATAAACCAGGAAAAAACTATCGGTAGCTGTATAGTATACATAAGTGGCTATGCGGATAGGAGATGGGAAAATAACATTTCCGTCGTTGGAAACATAGATGGTTACCTTCAGCCTGTCCTGTGCCGGTTCATATACCATGCTTGCCCTTTTTGTATTGGAGAAAGCCAGGTCTGGTCCCCGCCATAGCATTTCCCCTTCGCTGTTGAGGATGGTTGCCTGCTGCAGGAAATTATTAAACGGGCGGTTGACGCTTCCATCGCTGCCTGTAAAAGAGGTTGCCGGATTCAGCGGATGCTACGGTATTGTCAGGTCATCATTTATATAGAGCGGATTAAATGCATTCTGGTGCCAGACTTTCCGGGCAGGTGCCCATTTATCAGTTCCGGCAGCCCCATAAACACGAAGAGCTCCTTGTTGGTTCGTGGTATTTCCCGGAATATCCGACCCAACGACGATAATCTCTGCATGTCCGTCACCATCCACATCTGCTACGATCGGATATTCATTCACAGTAGGGGAACCGACCGGATCAATAGTGGCTAATATATTCAGCGTTGCCCCGTCAATGATTCTCAGGTTATCCTGGTCTCGATATACTAACTGAGCTTCTTTGTTCTGGGTAAAGTCAAACAAAGTAATGCCAGTAGCTGCTGATACATCTGTAGTTGCAAGTGGCTGTGTTAGGAGACTTAATTGTCTGGTCTGGGGGTCGTACCGGAAAGAATTCAGTTCCTTATAACCATTTACCGCAATATCCGGTTGTCCATCTCCATTAAAATCACCTATCATCGGAAGAGCAGGACCATAATTAATTGTGATTGGTATTTTGTCAGTTAGCAGATTGTCGTTCAATATTTCTCCGTTCCGGGGATTATAGATATAAAGAGAGGCTTCTCCAAGAGATGTGGCTAATACTTTTCTTGCAGCCACAACGACATCCAGCTCTCCGTCTCCATCCATATCTGCTAGTGCCGTAGCTCCATATAAACTAACGATGTCCGCACGGGAAGGATCGGCATTAATGGCTGTTCCATTTGCTCTTCGCGCCAGTGTAAAGCTATTTCCGGCTGTCCCGTTATGGTTTGTAATAGTTACTTTATACACACAATCCCCTGCAATTACCTCGGGTATCCCATCGCCATCAATATCGGCTGCTACGCAGGAAGTAGCATAAAAAGGAGGAAGCCTCATTGCATGGCCGTACCAGCCAAAACCGTATTTTGTCCCGGAATTTACGTTGGAGTTGATCATTCCTCCGTCTGCCAACAGTACACCTGTCTGAGCATTGAATATTTTATCATACACCTGTATCTGTACGTTTCCGTCCGCAGCAAAATCTGCCAGAAGGGGGACACCATGTGAATAATTGGTATTGTCCGAATAGCTTTGACTCCATGCTTCTTCGTATTCCCCGTTTACTCCTTTATTAGGGTTAAACTGGTATTTTATCAGCATATTTTTTGTTGTACCACTTCCCGTAGTGACGAAAACAGAAGCGTATTTGCTTATGGTTCCGTTTTCATCTTTGTCTACCCTGGCGATGGCAAATTGCCCATGTGGGAAAGGGAGAACTGCCTGTGCCGGTAGTTGAATTGTATATTTCACATCCAGTTTACCGGTTTCTTTATTTACTGCAAAAACAACAATAGCGTCTATATCCAGTGCGCCATCTGTTTTATTATTCATGGTAAGCATTTCGATGGTTCCGTCTCCGTCTATGTCCCCACATAACACACAGGAATAGGTATTTACCATCTTTTCCGAACGGTATAGCTCATCAATGCCAAATGAAATAGGAGGAGGAGTGACATGACACACTTCTGTCTCTATATTATCGGGCTTGTCACGGATGTAAATCTGAACCCATGCCCGTGAACTCTGTTCTCCGCATTTTATTTCATACTCCAGGGAATCCCTGATAATCTGTAAATTATTGGGTGCCAGATAGCGGATGCGGTTCCCTGTTACCTGTGCAGTACCCTGTATATGCTGTGGGAGGGAGAGAATGCTTACTGTCAGTTCGTCTTTTGAACATTCCCCGGGATTATCATTTGACAGGATATTCCAGACGGCTATAGCACCGGGTGAGACAAATACATTGTCCGCAACAGCCTGCGGTGGATTGGAAGACTGGGCTGTTAAAAGGGTGCAGGCAGAAAAAAAACAGCTTGTGAGTATGCTTTTCAGAGAGGTGAGGTAAGTAATTCTTTTTTTCATCGTCACGTTGTTTTAAATTGAATGAATAATAATTTGTTAATGTGAAAATGTGCCAATATGCCAATGTGATAATATGATGGTATGGGAATTTGAAAATGGACTGGTGTTCTGATGGCGGTAGGCAGGGTGGGGAAAGGGCATGGAATATAAAAACCGGGGGAAATAAAGTGCTGTCTCCACCCGGTTTGTAGATGAGAAAGCCATAGGAAAACCCGTGGGATTTCCCAGGCTGTTTGGTAAAAGAATGACTTCTCGTCGTGCTTTTACCGAGGTAAGGTATAGTATAATATGCTAATATGCTAATGTGCCAATGTGTTAATATGCCAATGTGCCAATGTGGAAATGAGTTGATAGGGGAATGTAGGAATATGTTGATTGGATGATTTTGTACTTTGCCGGTAAGGTTCGGAAGAATGGGGTATGGGATAAACGGGTAGGGAAGAGACGGTGTGTTTTCCCCTTTCTTTTTGTTAATCAGGATAATTAAAAAGCAGGATAGAATAATAATACAAGAAAAAAAAGATAAGGATGGTTGCGTAATTAGAAAAGAAATGTTATTACGCGCACAGGTTAATAATTTACTTAGTGAGTGATTCTCTCTCTCTCTCTAATAGAATTTGGTTAACTTCCAAATTATCAGAAGAAAAAG